>CALMOO010000879.1 GCA_937871705.1 uncultured Hymenobacter sp. | reverse complement strand
AGCTTGCCCTGCGAATTAGCCTGGCCTTTGAGTAGCTTGTTGATGTCGGCGTTGGTTTTCTTATCAAGATTGACGTTGTTAACCGCCAAAATTTCATCGCCGGGCAGCAGACCAGCTTTTTGAGCGGGGTAGCCTTCGTAAGCACTCTGCACTACAGTTTTGCCATTACGCTTAACTACCAACACGCCAATACCGCCATACTGCCCCGTTGTGAGCGTACGAAAATCCTCAATATCGTCTTCGGGAATGTAGTTGGTGTACGGGTCCAGCGATTTTAACATGCCGTCAATGCCCGTTTTAATCAGCTTGCCCGGCGTAATCTCATCCACGTAGTAGGTATTCACCTCCTTAAACAAGGTGGCGAAAATGTCTAGATTCTTAGCGATTTCAAAATACCGTTCGCTGTCGGAGGCAGCCCGAAAGCTGACAAGGCCTAGCGTACCAAGGGCAAGGGTGGCAAGAACTTTTTTACGGGTAGTCATCGGCTGGATAATGATAGGACCTGCAACGAGGAACAAGAGCCTGTGCGGATAGCACTCCTGGCTCGCCGTTGCCGGCTTCCTCCACTCAAGGAGGTGATACTAACGTGAAGATAAGCGATGCTATGGTATGGGTTGCATAGTAGCGTCGGCCAACAAACGATTTAACCCAGAAATTAATTTTTTTTCTATCAATGGCAGTTCGCTTTTTTCTTTCCCCGTGTAAAGAATGCCCAAAAGCGCCACCGGATGCCCAAGTTCAGCTTCGGTAAGGAGGTGCTTATTCAGGCGGTAAGCTTCGCGTAAGAGGCGCTTGAGGCGGTTGCGGTCAACGGCGCGCTTGAAGGTGCGCTTGCTTACGCTCACCAGCACCTGGGGCGGCACACTGGTTAGAGCCGGGGCCGAGAGCCAGGTAAGGCGCAGGGGGTAAACGCCGAAAGAGGAACCCTGCTTGCTAAAAAGCTGCTCTATCAGCTTCTTGCGGCACAGGTGTTCCTCTTTCGGGAAGGTATATTTTCTGTTAGCTGCTAGCTGAGAGCCGTTAGCCGTTAGCTCGTCCACTTTGCCAAAAATTAGAAAGAATAGCGAAGCCGCATTGCAAGGGCAGCTTTTCCTGGTAAAGCCAGAGAATAACCTGCCTCCGCAATGCGGCTACCTGCGAGGCCACTAGCGAAAAACTATTGGCTAACAGCTAAATGAGACCTAGCGCTTGTGGCGGCCTTCGTCGGATACGGTTAGGCGCTTGCGGCCTTTGGCGCGGCGACGGGCGAGCACATTGCGGCCATTAGCCGATTCCATGCGGGTGCGGAAGCCGTGCTTGTTGCGACGCTTGCGCTGCGAGGGTTGGTAGGTACGTTTCATGACGAATCAAATTGCGAGTTGGGCCGGCAAAGGTACGAATTTAGGTTTACACTAGCAAGGGGCAACCGTAGAACGCAGAAACGGTTCAGCAAGGCGGGCGCCTTACCTGGCAATTTGCGTACAGTGAAGGCGCGCTCACTGTAGTAGGTGACGTCTAGCTTTACCGTTGATTTTGCTGCTGCTTCATGACCTATTACCACGTTTCATTCGAGAATCCGCTTACTTTTTACTTGCAGGTGCAGCTCATGGTAGAGGTGCCCGCCGATGCTACGGCGCCGCTAGCCTTGCAGCTACCCGCTTGGCGGCCAGGGCGCTACGAGCTTCAAAACTTCGCGGAGAAAATTCAGCGGGTAGAAATTAGCGATGCCGAAACGGATGAGCCCCTACCCCACCGCAAGACCACCAAGGACCGTTGGGAAGTGCCCGGCGCGGCAGGCCGCAGCGTACGCGTGCGCTACAATTTTTATGCGCACCAGATGGACGCCGGCGGCTCGTGGCTCGATGCTACGCAGCTGTACCTGAACCCGGTGCAAGCCTTGCTCTATGCCGAAGGGCAGCAAAACGAGTCCTGCCAACTGACGCTGGTGCTACCCCCCGACTGGCGCTTGGCCTGCGGCTTACCTCAAATTTCGGCTAATGTGCTACAAGCCAGCAGTTTTGACCAGCTAGCTGACGCACCGCTTATTGCCAGCCCCACTATTCAGCACCAGCAGTATGAGGCGGGCGGGCTGCCCTTTCATGTGTGGGCGCAGGGCGAGGAGGCGCTGGTTGACTGGCCACGCCTACTGGCTGATTTCAAAGCTTTTTCGGAAGAGCAGCTGGCTTTGTTCGGCGGGTTTCCGGTGCAGGATTATCATTTTCTGAACCAGTTTCTGCCTTATAAGCACTACCATGGCGTAGAGCATCACAACTCAACAGTCATTACGCTGGGCCCGGCCGAGCTGCTGATGCAAGATGCGCTGTATAAGGAGCTGCTAGGCGTGAGCTGCCACGAACTTTTTCATACCTGGAACATTAAGGCCATTCGCCCGGCCGAAATGCAACCCTACGATTATGCCCGCGAAAACTACTTTCGGACGTGCTACATCGCCGAAGGTATTACGACTTACTACGGCGAATACCTGCTGGCGCGGAGCCACGTGCGCACGCCCGACCAATACTTTGTGGAGCTGAACAGCGTGTTGCGCAAGCACTACGACGATGCGGGCGGCCAAAACTTATCGCTGGCTGATGCTAGTATGGACCTCTGGCTCGATGGCTACAAGCCTGGCGTGCCTGACCGTAAGGTGTCGGTGTATCACAAAGGCGCGCTGGCTGCGCTACTGCTCGACCTCACTATTCGGCAGCTGCACGGCCACGCGCGCAGCCTCGACGATGTAATGCGCCGCTTGTATGAAGAGTTTGGCAAAACCGGGATTGGCTACACCGATGAGGACTATGTGCGAGTGGTGACGGAAGTAGCAGGCCGCAAAATGCAAGTCTATTTCGACAAATTCATCAACGGCACGGCGCCCCTGCAAGAGCCGCTGGATAAGGCGCTGCACACGGTAGGCTGTCAGCTGGTAGCCCATGAAAGCCTCTCAGCTTCAGAGGGGCATTTCGGCTTCCGTACTGAGGGTGGAAGCGACGGCACTGAGATTACGTACATCTGGCCGGGCTCGCCAGCTGCGGCGGTGCTAGCAGTCGGCGATGAGCTGGTGGCGGTTAATGGCCGCCGCGTCGACATGAATTTGCAAAGCTTGCTGAGCACGGAGGCGCCGCACTACGAACTTGCCGTGTTCAGGCAAAATCGACTGCTACTAGTAGACTTGACGGCGCAGGGGGGGGTAGGGTTTGGCACTCGCTACAC
>CALMOO010000878.1 GCA_937871705.1 uncultured Hymenobacter sp. | reverse complement strand
GCGCTTACCAGCGCGCCATCCTGACGGAGCTGGTGCCGGCTTACCAGAAGCTCAGCACCTTTTTGAAAACCGAATACCTGCCCAAAGCGCGAGCTACGGCGGGGCTGAGCGCGATACCCGGCGGCCCCGAGGCGTACCGCTACGCCGTGAAATACGCGACGACCACCGACAAAACTTCGGAAGAAATTCACCAGACTGGCCTGAGCGAAGTAGAGCGCCTGCGCACCGAGATGGAGCGGGTGAAGCAGGAAGTTGGTTTCCAGGGCGACTTGCCGGCTTTTTTCGCCTACATGAAGAATGAGCCGAAGTTTCGGCCCTACAAAACGCCGCAGGAGGTGCTCAACGGCTTTGAGGCCATTCACCAGCGGATGGAGCCCAACCTCAAGAAGATGTTTGGCCGCGTGCCCAAAACGCCGTTTGAGGTGAGGCAGACCGAGGCTTATCGCGCCGCTTCGGCCAGTGCGCAGTACTTCCCCGGCTCGCCGGATGGCACGCGGCCGGGCATTTTCTACGTGCCCATCCTGGATGCCACGCAGTACAATATCACCTCCCTACCCCCCATGGAAGACGTGTTTTTGCACGAGGCCATTCCGGGGCACCATTACCAGATTTCGCTGCAAAATGAGAATACCGCCCTGCCCAAGTTTCGGCGCTTCGGCGGCTACAGCGCCTTTAGCGAAGGCTGGGCCCTGTATTGCGAGAGCCTGGGCAAAGAGCTAGGCCTCTACACCGACCCGTATCAGTACGTGGGCTCGCTGAGCGGCGAAATGCACCGCGCCATTCGGCTGGTAGTAGATGTGGGTCTGAATGCCAGGGGCATGACGCGGGAGCAGGCGATTCAGTACATGCTGGCGAACGAGGTTATCAGTGAGCAGCTGGCCACGGCCGAAGTAGAGCGCTACATGGCTAACCCTGGCCAGGCACTGAGCTATAAAACCGGGCAGCTCAAAATTCGGGAGCTACGCGCCCGGTATGAAAAGCAGTTGGGGCCGAAGTTCAGCCTGCGCGCTTTCCACGACGAGCTACTGGCTGGCGGGTCGATGCCTTTGGCGGTGCTGGAGCGGAGAATGGACGCCTGGGCGGCGCGGCAGCGGTAGAGGTGAGGTAATCGCGAGGCAGAGAATTCTTTAGTTCCTAACCAGCCGCAGCACCTGGCTGAACTGCTCGCCCTTCACCCGCACTAGGTACGAGCCGCGGCTGAGCAAGCTGCCATCGAGGGCGGCGCGGGTGCCGCCGCTGGCTTGCTGGGCGGGCTGCACGGTGCGGCCCAGCAGGTCGAGCATTGTGATGGTGTACAGGCCGGGGGGTAGGGCTGTGAGGTCGAGCGTGGTGGGGCCGGCGCTAGTCGGATTAGGGTACAGATGCGCTAGCGCTCCGCCGGCACTCGGCGCCACGGCCAGCGCGGCGCTGGGCGCGGTGAGCTGGTAGATGGTGCCACTTTGGTCATCAGAAATGAGTAGGTGCCCTTGTGGGTCCACGGCCGTATCGACTGGGCGGCCCCAGGCGCTACCGAGGCTGAGGTCGGTGAAGCCGGCTACCAAGTCGGCCTGGGCGCCGGGCGTTTGGGTGGTGGCGTTCCAGGGGAAGTACACCACCTTGTAGCCGGTCGGCGCCTGGCGGTTCCAGGAGCCGTGGAGGGCAATGACGGCCGCTTGGTTATAGGCGGCCGGGAAATTGGTGCCTTGCAAAAACGTGAGGCCCAGCGCCGCCGAGTGCGCCTGAATGCCCTTGCTGATGCGCGTCATGGTGGCCACGTCTACGTGGCCGTCGCGGTTCCAGTCGTAGTCGCGGTCGAAGGGCATGTTGTCCATGCCGGTGCTGGTGTCGGGGTTGGGGTTGAAGTACGGCCAGCCGTAGTTAGCCCCGTCATTGACTTGCGTAAACTCGTCGGGCGGAT
>CALMOO010000877.1 GCA_937871705.1 uncultured Hymenobacter sp. | reverse complement strand
ACCACGACAAGGATAAGGAGCCGTATTATACCCTATAATCGCAGATTGAACGAACTAAACGGATTTCGCAGTTACGCCGCTGGCGCGACTTACTAATCCTATTTGCTTCTGACTATGACAAAACAAAAAGGCTACCCTTAGGCAGCCTTTTTGGTTATTGGAACGAAAGAAAACTTAGTAAGTCGCGCCAGCGGCGTAACTGCGAAATCCGTTTAATTCGTTCGATCTGCGATTTATTCCTGTTTGCGGGCGCGGGCGGCTTTTTTTTCGTCTTTTTCGGCCTTCTTGTCTTTCAACGAGTTGGTCGGTTCTTTCTTTTTTTCCTTGCGAGCGTCTTGTGCTTTTGCCATGAGTGAAAAGGTGAGGGAGATTAAAAAAGAGGAGGGAAAAACTGGATTTCTAACGCAACGGGGCGGCCGGATGTTGTGCCGTTTCCGGCTCGGCAGGGGGTAGCACGGGCCAGTAGCGCTCTCGCAAAATGCCGAGGTGGTGCCGCTCGTGGCCAGCCGTGATGAACAGCAGTGCCCGCACGCTGGTGGGTGCACCATTAGCCGAGCCCAATCGGTCGAGCTGCCCGCTGTTAAAGCTGCTGAATAAGGCAATAGTGGCAATAAGTAAGTTGCTCACAGAGCGCCGGTTGGCTTCACTATTCGTTGCGAAATAATTTTCATCGAATCCTGGTAAAGACTGCTCATCGCCGCGCGCAAAGCGGAGCGCGCGATACGTAAAAATGCGCTCCGCATCAATCATGTGCTGCAACATTTCCTTGGGCGTCCACTTGCCGGGCGCATAGCGCATGAGCGCCTGCGTTTCGGTGAGGCGAGCCAGCTCGCGGTGCAGTTCGGCGGGCTGCTGGCGCAGGAGCGTGAGCGGGTCGCCATCAAGCGGCACTAAGTCGATATAAGCCTGAGCATAAGGCAGATAAGTGCCTGGCTGGGGCCTGACCTGGGTAGGGGGGGTAGGCATGGCAGCAAATGTAGCCGAAGCCGCAGGTTTTACCAGGTATTGAAACCCCAACCGCTCGGCCCCACGGGGCCGACGGCGCAAGTGGCGCCGGCCTGCTACTACATGCTGGCTTAGGTGATGCTGCACATAATCATGTGTATCGGCACCTGGCATACCAAATGCCCAGCGCAGAAAATCGGGCATCACGGCGCCCCAGGTATCAGGGTGATGGCGGCCGGCGGGCACCTCTACGTAGCGCACGGCCGCCTGCGGCATGCCCTGGCGCTCTAGCACGGCTATCAGGTCGAGAGTATCTTCAATGGCGTCGATGATGCCGTTGTTATTGCGGTCATTGGTTTCATCCTCAGTGCCGGTTTGCAGCCAAAACTGCTGGTTGGGCCGCGCCGGCTGAGCCCGTACCAAGCTGTGCATGAGGCGGTCGGCATCGGTGTAGCCGTCGTCTACCCCACGGCTGCGCCACCAGAACGAGCCGCTAAACGCGCCTGCCCGCTGAAACGCCTCGGGGTGATGCCAAGCAAGGTCGAAAGCCGTGAGGCCACCCAGCGACATGCCCGCAACTACGACCTCCGCGGACTCGGCGCTGGCGTGGTAGTGCGCCTGCATGTAAGGCAACAATTCCTTAAGTACAAAATCGGTGTAGCGCGCGGCGCGGCCGCCGCGGCCCAGGTAGTCGGGGCGAGCAGCTACGCCGTATTCCTGCAGGCGGTCGGCCGCATGCACGGCCACCAGCACGAACGGCCGCAGCACCCCGCGCTGGTAGAGGTAGTTGAGCGTAGCAGGCAGACGCAGACGCTGGAGGTCTTGGCCATCATTGAGATACAGCACGGGGTAGGGCTGCGCAGCGGCCCTGCTAAATCCTGGCGGCAGTACTACATCAAGACGCACCAAGCGGCCTAGCGCCACCGAAAACAAAGACTCATCGCGCCGCACGGCAACCGTGGCGCCACGCGGCGACTGAAAACGAAAAACTGCCATTGGCTCGCAAAGAAACACGTGCCGCCACATTTACCGAACGCCGGGGTTAGTTTTAGCTAGGGCGGCTCGTTCAGTTTTTCTGCTTAGTTTGCGGCCGGTTCCGGCGCGGGCTCCTTTCCCGCTGGCGCTCGCCCTTTGCACGAAGAATATCGCCGCTTCCACTCCCACCACCTGGGCCAAGACCTGGAAATGCTGGTCGTGGGCGACTACGGCTACCCCATCATCGTC
>CALMOO010000876.1 GCA_937871705.1 uncultured Hymenobacter sp. | reverse complement strand
GGGTAGGGTAGAGGCTGGCATTTAGCGCCTCGAACTCCTTGCGAAAATCGCTGTCCAAGCCCCGGTTTTTCTCCTCATACACCGCCTCCAGTTCGGTATGAAACAAGCGCGGCACCATCTCCTTAAAGCGCTCGGCCTGCACCGCCGACCACTTTTCGAGTTGGTTGCTCGGAATGTCTTCCTGGTACACCGTCTCCTCGTTCGTGGTGTGGGCATTCGAGCCTTTCGAGCCGATGCTACCCATGAGCTTGTCATACTCGTTGGGCACCGCGTAGCGAGCCGCTACCCCCGAGATAGAGTCAATTTGGTGGTAGGTGCGCTTGCGGGCCACCGGGTCGTTGCGCTCGCTGCGGTACACTTCGTACAGCGCCTCGATTTTGTCGAGTTGCGGCTTTTCCTGAGCCCAGTCTTTGGTGCCGAGGCGCGAGGTGCCCTTGAACACCATGTGTTCCAGATAGTGAGCCAAGCCGGTCGCCGTGGCGGGGTCGTTCTTGGAGCCAGCGCGCACGGCGATGTAGGTTTGGATGCGCGGGGCGTCTTTGTAATCAGACAGATACACCGTCAGGCCATTACTCAGGGTGTACACGCGCACGGCCAGCGGATCGTTGGGCGCGGTGGTGTAGCGGTACTCCTTGGGCGTGGCTACCGAGGCGGTAGTAGGCGCGTTAGTGGTGGCCGTCGTGGCGGGTTTGCTCGACTGACATTGGGTAGTTAGGCCCAGAGCGGCCAGGGCCGGGAGGAGCAACAGCGACGGTTTATTCACAATTTTTCTGGGCAGAGCGCAGGCAGCTTTTGTAGGGGGCACAAAGGTAGAAAGTCGTGCGGGGAATAAAAAACAAAAAATTCACTTGCGCTGTGTAAGAGCCACCGCCGATGGAGTTCCGCTATCGCATTAACAAACAGTAATTTGCAAGAAAGGTCTTCTGGTAATGGAGCAAGGCTTACGCGGGTGCGTCAACGAAATAGTAATTTTTTGATTCTTGATTCCTCATAGCAAAAACACTCTTCTTTACGAGTACTTCCAACGGTATTGGCACGGTGGCCGGGCACCTCTTTGCGAAGCGCAACTGGTAGGTAGCGGCCACCATGCGTCATCCCGCTGACACCACAGTAGCGGCCGTCCCATCGTGCGCGTTTATGCGCTTGTCGTAACCGCTGCTGCGGCTTCTTAATAGGCTCACAACACACGACAAAGCCCTACCCCCAGTTGATTTGCAAACCAGGTGTAGGGCTTTGTCGTGTGTTGCTAACGTGCTGTGAACAAGCCGTTAGTGCGAAAGTTCGGCTTGCGCACCCGCTGCTTTATTCAGCGCTTGGAGTAGCTGGCGCTTCGGTAGTAGCGGCGGGGCCTTCGGCTGAGCGGGGGCCTTTGCCGCGGTTGCGGCCGCCCCGCTTGCGGCGGCGCTGGCCCTCGGCCGTGCCTTCAACATGGGGCGGCGGGCGCGGCGCTTCACCTTCTGGCCGGGGCACCCGCGGCGGGCGCGGCGGACGAGGAGCTTCGCCTTCAGGGCGAGGTTCGCGGGGTAAACGCGCCTCGCGGGGGGGCGCTACGTAGGCATTCACCGGAGTTTGGCCAGCATCGATGGCGGCTAGGCGGGCGGCAGCTTGGGCCATGCGCTCAGCGCGCTGCGGGTCGTTTTTGGCTTCGTCGCGGCGCGGGCCACGGTCGCGGCCACCGCCGTTGCGGTCACCTTCGGCGCGGGGTGGGCGCGGGCCCCGGTCATCGCTGCCACCCTCGCGGCGCGGGCCGCGGTCCCTACCCCCTCCGTGGCGGCTATCGGGCCGCGGGCCGCTTTTACCGTGCAAGCCGCTAAAGCGTTTGGGGTCGAACTCAGGTGCCGGGCCGTAGCCGAGGCCTTCGGTGATGGCTTGCTTCTCAATCTCGCGCTCAATGAGCTTCTCGATTTTGACAATGCGGTCTTGGTCCTGGTCGGCGATGAAGGTGATGGCCGTGCCGGTGGTAGCGGCGCGGGCCGTGCGGCCAATGCGGTGCACATAGTCCTCGGCGGCGCGGGGCACATCGAAGTTCACCACGTGGCTAAGTGAATCAATGTCAATGCCTCGGCTCACCACGTCGGTAGCCACGAGGATGGGAAACTGCTTGTTTTTAAAAGCGCGCATGGTAGCCTCGCGCTCTTCCTGTGTGCGGTCCGAGCTGATGCCCTGGGCCGGGTAGCCCAGCTTGTTGAGCGAGCGCACAATGCCCGCCACCGCCGCTTTCTTGGAAGTAAACAACACCATGCTCTGCACGTCCTGGGCCTTGATGAGGTGCTCCAATACGGGCAGTTTCTGGTGGTCGAAGGTCATGTAGAACTGCTGGTTGATGCCCGCCGCGGGCTTGCTCACGGCCAGGCGTACCTCGTCGGGCTCGCGCAGAATCTGCTGCGAAAAATCCTTGATTTTGCTTGGCATGGTGGCCGAAAACAGCAGCGTCTGGCGCTGCTTGGGCAGCTGGCGCACAATGTTCAGAATGTCATCGGCAAAGCCCATGTCCATCATCTTGTCGGCCTCGTCGAGCACCAGGTATTTCAAATCGTCGAACTTGACGTAGCCGAGTTGCATGTGGGCAATGAGGCGGCCGGGGGTAGCAATAATAATGTCGGCGCCGCTGGTGAGCGCGCGCTTCTGCTGCTCCCAGTTCTCCGACTTGCCGCCGCCATAAATAGCAATGGACGAGGCTTCTACGAAGTAGCCGAAGCCGGTTACCTGCTCGTCAATCTGGGTAGCCAGCTCGCGGGTAGGCACCAGCACCAGGGTAGAGGTAGTGCCGTGCTTGGCGTGCGAGATGCGGTCGAGCAAGGGCACAAGGTAGGCGGCGGTTTTGCCAGTGCCAGTTTGGGCGCAGGCGATAAGGTCTTTGCCGGCCAGAATCTTCGGAATCGCCTGCTCCTGGATGGGCGTGGCGTTGAGGTAGTTCATGGCATCCACGCCGGCCAGCAGGTCGTCGTGAAGGTTAAAATCGTGAAACGTCAAGGTTCAGCTAGTAAAGTGGAAGAATAGGGGCTGACCTTGCATTTCCTGGCCAGCAAACCGCTTGATTTAGAACAAAGGTAACGTGAATAAGTGCCCCGCTAACGGCTACCTTCGCTGGCATGTCGCTCGACCGTTTTTCGGCGCAGGCTGCCCAGTACGCCCGCTACCGCATTGATTATCCGTCGGAACTATACGCTTGGCTTTTGCCGCAAGTGGGGGGTAGGGCCCGCGCCTGGGACTGCGCCACCGGCAACGGCCAAGTAGCTGCCGTGCTGGCCGATTACTTTCTTGAAGTAGAAGCCACGGATTTAAGTGCCAGTCAACTAGCCCAGGCTACCCCGCGCCCTAACGTGCACTACCAGGTAGCCACGGCCGAGCATACGCCCTTTCCCGACCAGTACTTCGACTTCATCACGGTGGGCCAGGCCGTGCATTGGTTTGACCAGGCGGCTTACCACCGCGAGGTGCGCCGGGTAGCGCGGCCGGGCGCCGTCCTGGCCGAGTGGGGCTACGGCCTGGCCCAAACCGGTGAGCCCACGCTCAATGCGCTCATTCAACGCTTTCATAATGAGACACTGCAGCCCTATTGGGACGACAATCGCTGGCACGTCATCGACGAGTACGCTCGGCTGCCCTTCCCCTATGAGGCGGTGCAGCAGGCCAGGTTTGTGGTGCGGCGGCAGTGGTCAGCAGCGTGGTATTTGGATTATCTGCGCACGTGGTCAGCAGTGGCCAATTATGCTAAGCAGCACGACGGCACCGATGCCGTGGCACTGGTTGCCGATGAGTTGACCCAACAGTGGGGGGTAGGGGAGCGGGAAGTGACGTTCCCGGTGTTTGCGCGGGCAGGAAGGATTCATGAGAAATAGCTTGGACGTTGCGAGTCCAGGCTACGTGCCGATTCTACTGCTGAATAACCGTACTATGCCTGATAATCTGCCCTTCACCGGCCTCCGCGTTCTCGAACTCGCCACCGTGCTGGCCGGCCCGCAAGTAGGGCAGTTTTTCGCCGAGCTGGGCGCCGATGTGCTCAAGATTGAGCCGCCGGCCGGCGATGTGACCCGCACCTGGCGCGTGCCCGGCGACAACCCCGACAGTACCGTTTCGGCCTACTTCGCCGCCTCAAACTGGGGCAAGCAAAGCCGCACGCTCGACCTGACCCAAGCCGCCGACCAAGCTGCCTTGCAAGGCTTGGCCGCCGAAGCCGATGTGGTGCTGACCAGCTACAAGCCCGGCGACGCGCCCAAGCTCGGCGTGGCCTACGCCACGCTGGCCGCCGCCAACTCACGCCTCATTTATGCGCAACTGACTGGCTACGGCCCGGCCAGCGCCCGCGTGGGCTACGATGCGGTGCTGCAAGCCGAAACCGGCTTCATGCACCTCAACGCGGCCAGCCCCGCCGACCCGCCTCAGAAAATGCCCGTGGCTTTAATTGATTTGCTGGCCGCGCACCAGCTTAAAGAAGGGATTCTCACTGCGCTCTACCAGCGCGAGCGAACGGGGGTAGGCGCTCTTGTGGAAGTCAGTTTGCTTGACAGTGCGCTGGCATCCTTAGCTAACCAAGGCGCTACGTGGCTGGCCACCGGCCACGACCCCGTGCCGCTGGGCTCGGGTCATCCCGGCATCGTGCCCTACGGCACCGTGTACCGCGCCGCCGATGGCCAGCGGCTGGTGCTGGCCGTAGGCACCGATGCGCAGTTTGGGCAGCTCTGCGCGGTGCTGCAGCGCCCACACTGGGCCCTGGAGCCGCGCTTCGCCACCAACCCCGCGCGGGTGCAGCACCGCACTGCACTCGAAGAATTGCTGCGCGACCGCATCGCCGAGCTTAGCGGCGCCGTGCTGCTCCACGAGCTGGCCCGGCTGGGCGTGCCGGCCGGCGCCGTGCGCTCGGTGGGCGAAGCCCTGAGCCACGAGCCGGCCCAGGCCATGCTGCTGCCCCCGGCACCGCCCGCGTTTCCCTACCCCGGCTTGCGTACGGTAGCGTTTCGAAGCTCGGCGTGGCCGGTGGTGGCGGGGCTTAGCGCGCCGCCCGAGCGGTCCGCTCGGTAAATGCCATTAGGTATATATTTGATAAAAACGTTAAGCCTCTTTTTGCCGTTGAGGTTGTCTTTCTTCTTTCTGCTTAAGTACTGTGTTTTTACTGCGTATTTTTTCTGGGGTGCTCCTCGGGCTGGGGCTGCTGCTGGCCCGCCCAGCCCAGGCCTACTCGGTGCTGAGCCACCAAGCCAACATCGACTCGTGCTGGAGCCCCTACATGCGGCCGGCGCTGGAACGGCGCTTTCCCGGCGGTACCGTTGAGGAGATGCGCGAGGCCAAAGCCTACGCCTACGGCGGCTCCATTATGCAAGACATGGGCTACTACCCCTTTGGCTCGCACTTGTTTACCGATTTGGCGCACTACGTGCGGTCGGGCGATTTTGTGGAAAATTTGCTGAAGGATGCCCAAAACCGCAACGAATATGCCTTTGCGCTGGGCGCGCTGGCGCACTACGCGGCCGACATTTATGGGCACGAGGTGGGCATTAATAAATCGGTGCCCATGCTGTTTCCCGAGTTGAAAGCTAAGTACGGCGACGTGGTGACCTACGAGCAGAACCCCATTGCCCACGGCCGCACCGAGTTTGCTTTTGATGTGGTGCAGCTCGCGGCTGGCCGCTACCGCACCGCCGCCTACCACGATTTTATCGGCTTCAAGGTAAGCCAGGAGCTTTTGGAGCGGGCATTTGCCCAAACATATGGCTTGGAGCTGAAGCAGATAGTGTTTAACGTAGACCTGGCGCTGGGCTCCTATCGGTTTGCCGTGCGCAACCTGATTCCGCTGGCCAGTCGCGCCGCTTGGCGAGCCAACCGGCACGAGCTGCGCAAGGTAAACCGCCGCATTCGCCGCCGCGACTACGTATATAAGCAGAGCAAAAGCGAGTTTGAGGAGCAGTTTGGTACCCACTACGAGCGGCCGGGTTTTGGGGCCCGAATGCTAGCGGGCGTGCTCACGATAGTGCCCAAGGTTGGCAAGCTGAAGTCGCTCAAGTTTATTGCGCCCTCACCCGAAGCCCAGCGAGTATTCCGCGAAAGCTTTCACGAGACGGTCGTGAACTATGCACAAATGCTGAGCCACCAAACTGGCACCGTGGGCCAGGCGCCGCAATTGCCAAATACTGACTTCGACACCGGCCATCCTACCAAAATCGGCGAGTATCCGCTCGCCGACCGCACCTACGGCGAGTGGGTGCGCGCCCTGGCCAAAAATGACTTTAAAGAGGTAACGCCCGTTATGCAGCAGGATATCCTCACTTTCTTCAGCAACGCCCCCAAGCAGCCCCTCGACAAGGAGGAAAAAGAGAAAGACAACCGCCAGGAAACCCTAGTGGCCCTGGAAAAGCTGCGAGCCTTAAAGCTGTAAGAGCGATAAGGCCTTAGTTCGTAAGTGATGGATACATCTATGCGCTTCTTTCGCTTACTTCTGCTGCTGCTGTTGGTGGCGCCGGCCGCGCCGGCTGCCGCTTATTCGGTGCTCACGCACCAGTCCATCATCGATTCGACCTGGGCCGACTGCCTGCAGCCACTGCTGCGCCAGCGCTACCCCGGCGCTACCCCCCAGGAGTGGGACGAGGCCAAGAGCTACGCCTACGGCGGTGCTATTATCCAGGATATGGGCTACTACCCCCTGGCTGCCAGCTTGTTCACTAACCTGACGCACTACGTGCGCTCGGGCGACTTTGTGCGCAACCTGCTGCGCCAGGCGCACACCCGCGACGAGTACGCCTTTGCCCTGGGCGCGCTTTCGCACTACGCCGCCGACAATGTGGGCCACCCCGAGGCTACCAACTTGGTGCTGCCCCAGGTGTACCCCGACAAGAAGGCGCAGTTTGGCCCGGTTGTGACCTACGAGCAGGCGCCTATCAACCACACCGAAGTCGATTTTTCGTTTGACGTGGTGCAGATAGCCGCCGGGCGCTATCGCTCGCAGGACTACCACAAGTACATCGGCTTTCGGGTGAGCAAGCCGGTGCTGGAGCGTGCTTTTCAGCAAACCTACGGGCTTGAGCTGGGCCAGGTGCTATTTAATGTGGATGCGAGCGTAGGAGCATTCCGGCTGGCCGTTAACCAGTTGCTGCCGGCCGTGGCTCGGGCGGGCTGGCTCAGCAACCGCGCGCAAATCCGCAAAGCCAGCCCCCGGGCCCGCCGCCGCGACTACGTGTTTCGGGGCAGTCGCCGCCGGTTTCGCAAAGAGTTTGGCAGCGACTACGAGTGGCCCGGCATGGGCGCGCTGCTGCTTTCGGGCCTGCTCAACGTGCTGCCTAAGGTGGGGCCACTGCGGCCGTTTGCCTTCAAGGTGCCCAATGCTGACGGCGAGGCCCGCTTTCGCAGCAGCTACCGGGCGGCCCGGGCCCGCTTCACCACGCTCGCCCGCCGGCAAGACACCGACACCACCGCCGCGCCCAGCTACCTG
>CALMOO010000875.1 GCA_937871705.1 uncultured Hymenobacter sp. | reverse complement strand
CCCTGCATGTTCTCGGTGTCCTTGCCAGCCTGTACCATGTTCTCCATAGCCTTGCCCAGCGTTCCGTAGAACTGGTTCATCGACTTGAGGTGGGTATTGGCATCTTGCAGTTCCATCTCGTACACTGCATTCAGTGCGCCGAGGTTTTTGGTTACGTTCTGCACTTGCAGGTGGTACTCTTTGGCATCGCCAGTAGCGTTTGACATAGCCGATACTGCTTCCACCGTGTTAGCATACGACTCGTTAATACGCTCCAGCGACTGAGCAGCCGTGCGTACTTTCTGAGTGTACTCGTCGGTAGCGTTAGTAGCATCGCCGAGTTGTGCCAACTGCGAAGTAGTAGTGCTGAGGCGATTCAGGCCTTGGCCCAAGTTGCTAAGGGCTTCAGGAGTAACGTTAGCATTCTTCAGCATATCATCCAGTTTGCCAGTTAAGCCATTTGGCTGAAGTGCTTTCTCACGGAAGCGGTTATCGTTTGTAGAAGGGTCGTAGCCTTCGCTCAACTCTGGATACACCAGTGACCAATCGTGGTCAGTTTGGTGAGGCTGGAAAGCACTGAGGAAAAATATCACGGCCTCTGTGCCCAGGCCAACCATTAGCATAACATCAGCACCCTTCCAGTGCAGAATCTTGAATAGAGCACCGATAATAACAACCGCCGCACCAATGCCATATACTTTAGGCATTACATCGTCGTACAGGAAATTCTTCTTAACAGCCATTTTGATTTAGAGTACTTAAGGGTTATTTGGAAAAGAAAATTGAATTAGGTTATGAAGCTGAATTAATGGTTGAGACCACGATTGGTGCCCATGCCGATTTGAATCATGGAGCAACGGAAGCCAATGTAAGAGCGGGCCGAATCTTGGTATTCAAAATTGCGGGTACCAGTCTCAAGGAAATACTGAATGTCTTTCCACGAGCCACCACGCACTACTTTGCGAGGCTCGTTATCGTCAGGATTGGTCGGGTTCAAGTCCCAAACTACCGGCACAGAAGCTTCCATGTAAGCGTCGTCGCACCACTCCGACACGTTGCCGGCCATATCGTAAAGGCCAAAATCGTTCGGGAAATAAGAACCTACTTCCGACGTGTAAGCGTAGCCATCCGAAGCGTAATCGCCGCGGCCGGGCTTGAAGTTGGCTAGCATGCAACCGCGTGTGTTCCGCACATAAGGGCCACCCCAAGGGAAAGTAGCACCTTCACGCCCGCCACGAGCAGCGTACTCCCATTCAGCTTCCGAAGGCAAGCGGAAGTTAGGCAGTGGTGCCTCGCCGCGCTCTTCGTTGGTTGTATTCTTGTATTTAGTGCGCCAGTTGCAGAAATACTTAGCTGCGAACCAGTCAACACCAACTACAGGGTAGTCATCAAATGCTGGGTGCGAGTAGTAATACTCCAGCAGGGGGTCACCCATGTGGTAAGTGAAATCACGTACCCATACAGTAGTGTCAGGATAGAGTTCGGTTTTGATATAGTCTTCTCCCAGTGCCTCTACCGAGTCCTGCATGATAGCGTTCACAAACTGCCGATATTCGTTGTTCGTGATTTCAGTTTCATCCATGTAGAAGCCAGCAATAGTTACTTGCTTGTTCATGTTCACCATGGAAGCCGAAATATCCTGGTCAGTCTGGCCCATGTGGAACGTACCACCGGGGCAGGGTACCATACCAAAGGGAACCTCCTGCGGATTGAAAATTGGCCGGTCTTCCGCGCCCACCAAGTCACCTTGGAAATTTTTAGTAAAACACCCACCCAAGAGCAACCCAGAGAGGGCCAGGAGGGGTAGTGCCAGAATTTTTTTCATAATAAAGGGAGAGACTAATTGTATATCCAGGTGTTGGTATGGCGTATCGTATTCCCTGGCAAATCTACACTATTTCAAGTTGCCCCGCAATATTGGTTAGGCAAGCAATCACAGTTATTTATTGCAAAAGAGATATAAAACGCCCTTTACAGCTTCAAAAAGGCTATTCTGTAGGAATAATATTTCTTTATAAAGAAACCATCTTTTTGTAAGCACAGCTTCTAAATAGGACTAAAAGCTGTAACGAGGTGTGCGAATCGCAGGCCGAGTAATTAGACCTACCTTAGGTAAGCGCAAAGAAAACATAATTTCGTGTGAGCTTAATGCTAACGCTTCTTGATGAAATGCAACGAAGTCGAAAGCGTAACCGATACGGTAACGATTGTCGGCACCGAAGCTTGCCCCAATCAGCCCTGCAATGGATTCGTCGTAGCGATAGTTCAATCCGGTCCAAAATCGGTCGTCTAAAGTGGCTCTTACGCCAGCCTCAAACGAGTAGTTATACTGATTGTCGTATTTACTCTTAGCATCGTAATTACCAGGCAATACTACTTTGGCAAGAATAGTAGGTGTCACGACAACGGAAGACGAAGCTTCGATATTGTAGCCAGCCGTGAAATATGCGTGGTTCTCTCCCAAATACCGCGACGTATTCTGGTAGCCAATGATAGTTCCGCTGGTATTATCCCGGATTGCGCTTTGTAGCGTGTAAGTAGACCGAAATAGGTTATTCGCGCTCAAGCCAGCGTAGAACTTCGGAGCCTCGTACCAAAGCCCCACCCCAGCATCAAACTTGTGGTCGGAGCCACTTTCGGGCACGTACGGGTCGTTTAGGTCGATGGCAACGTAAGAGCCTTTGCTTAGGTACGTGTAAGTACCCTGCACGCCAATGCCAAGCTGACCTTTTCCCAACTTAATATGCTGCGAGTACGACAGTGCAGCATTCGTAATCTTCGACTCTCCTTCTTGGTCGTAGTATACCACAGCACCTACCCCCCCATGAGTAGCCAAGATTGGCACTGAGGCCGAAGCCAGCCCTGTCCGAGGCGAGCCATTAGCGTCGCCCCGCGTATTACTCAGGTTATAGTATTGATAGCGGCCAATTACATTGACTTCAGTTTGGCCTCTGATGCCGGCATAGGCCGGGTTAAGGTACATTCCATTGAAGCCATAATGCGTGAACTGAGGCTGTTGCTGTGCCAAAGCAGTACCGGCTGCTGCGAGTAGCAGCAGCGGAGCAAGTACAATTCCCTTCATACGAATGGCAAGAGAGGACTAAGAAAATGAGGAAAACATGTGGAGGCAGAAGTAGGATTCATCCTGCTTCCAAATGTACCCACTAAGTTAGCCCTGATACGTGCCTAACTAGGTTAAGTAGGTCTTCTTTTTGCCTCTATAGCACTTAACGAGGAATCCCCTTAATTAGTACGCTTTGCTTTATCGGCACTTGCGTCGGCTGCTAGAGCATGCCGACGTATGTAAGCCTCAATAGCTCCCGTCATGGACGGGGCATTAGGCATGGGAGCCTCGATATCGAGGATGAGACCGGCATCGCGTACTGCTTTGGCAGTAGTAGGCCCGAATGCAGCAATGCGAGTGCCATCCTGCACAAAATCAGGAAAGTTGACAAACAGTGAACTGATGCCGGAAGGACTGAAAAAAGCCAAGCAGTCATATTTTACATCCGACAAGTCCGATAAGTCGCTGGCCACCGTGCGATAAATGACGGCTTCCGTGAACTTAAGGTTGTTGGCGCGCATGAACTCGGGCAGGTCATCCTTACGAATGTCAGAGCAGGGGTAAAGAAATTTCTCGCCCTTGTGCTTCTTGATGACATCAAATAAGTCGGCGGCCGTACGGAGGCCTACGAAGAGCTTGCGCTTGCGCAGCACGATGTACTTCTGCAGGTAGTTGGCCGTCTGGTCTGAAATACAGAAGTACTTCATTTCAGCTGGCATCTCTAGCTTGGCCTCTTGGCAGATGCGAAAGAAGTGGTCGACGGCGTTGCGGCTGGTGAAGATGATGGCCGTATGGTCAAGAATGTTCACTTTGTCCTTACGAAATTCCTTATACGGAACCCCTTGCACATCAATAAACTCACGAAAGTCAACCCGAATATTATACTTCTCGGCTAATGAAAAGTAGGGGTTGACATCGGTAGCGGGTTTAGGCTGGGTAACCAGAATGCTGCGGATGGGCTGGGCGTGCCGGTCCAAACCCGGCTGTGCTGCGCTCTCGGCCATAAGAAGAGAATAGGGTAACGCTAGGGCGATAGAGTAGGACTCGGCTACAAGCCGCAACTAGGCAGCTTAAGCAGGGTAAGTAAAGACGATGAGCTTGAGTAATACTGCCAAGGGCAGTATTTCGGTAGCACAAAGGTACGCGAACAAATGAAGATTAAGTAGTGATGCCTGCTGGTGCAGCGTTCGGGCTACTCGCAGCACCGTTGCGGTTAGCAAAATTAGTACGAACCCATTGGCCAGGTTAACAATGGGAGGCCAGTAAGCGTTCAGGCTCAAGTATAGTAGCACTACCACTGGCACGAGCAGCCCAACAAGCAGAACAGTGCGCAGGAATTCGCGGTAATGAATATTAGCCAGTAGGCGCAAATCGAAAATATAGCTCAAGGCTTCTACCAACAAAAACTTGCCGAGCACAAACGCTACAATAAGCCCGGTATAGAGTAGCACGCGTAGCAACGTAGCTGACTCGGGCACGGCCAGCAGTTGGTTTACTAGGGGCAAGCTGCCAAAATCGGTATGTAATGCCGTGAGCAGCAACGCCAGCGACAGTGCAAAAAGTAGCACCAACACTAAGTTGAGCAGCGTGAAAGCGGGCCGCACCAAAAAAGTTTGCGGGTCGCTTGTCGACCCAAACAAGTCGCCTACCTGCAGCACCCGCGCTAGCCCCGCGGGGTAGGCACTGCGCACGGCTCCGTAAAGCAGCCCCAGTAGCAGCAAGACTAACAGCAGCGGCTGGCTTTGTAGGGTAGCCAGCCGAGGCACTGCTTGGGCGGAGACCACGGGAGTAGCTACCTGCGCGCGGCTAGCAGACTCCTTAGTCAAAGTCCCTTTGCCCGGCATTGTACTCGTAAAAGAGCTGAGTGCTGGATAACCCTCGGGCTGCCACACGGCAAGCAAATGCATGGCGGCCGCTTGGCCGCGTGGTAGAGCTAACGCCAAGTCAACGGTATATGAACCAGTTCGGGTAGCGCTGAATAACAGCTTATTGTCGACAAAAATGCTTAAGCCCCTTCGGGCTGCAAACGACACAAGAAGGGGCTGGCCGGCCCGCAAGCGCACCCATTGGTAGTAGGCGTGCGCAGGAGCATGGTAGCCCGGCAAGTAGAGGATAAGGCGGTTGCGAACCGCATCGTGCAGCAGCCAACCATCGGCGGTGAGGCCCGGTGCGGCGGCGGGGGGTAGGGCTCGGTACTCAACGGCGCGGCTTGGTAGTGCCAGGCTTAGATAAACCAGCAGGCAGCAGAACCAGTAGAGCAGCCGCGCTGCTGGTTGAAAAAGCAAGGCGCTCACGGCTATGAAGAAGCTACTTGCCGCCGGTCAACCCGGCTCTGGTACACGCCCAAAAACGTGCTGAGCAGTATTCCAAATCCTACCAAGGTGCCAATTAGCACGAGGTTGCCCAAATGAGCAAAATTGATAACAAACAAAATGACCACCGAATTGAGCAAGCCTAGCAGCAGCACGGTGCTTATCTGAGAAAAGCCCAGGGCCATGATGCGGTGGTGAATGTGGTTTTTATCGGGGGCGAACGGCGATTTGCCAGCCAGCGCACGCAGCGTAAATACTCGCAACGTGTCGAATAGGGGCACAAATAGGATACCAAGCGTAACTGCCGGCGCCACGCCGCTGAATGGCTGCCCGGCACTGTTGCCCATTTCAATAAACTGAATGGCGAGCACCGACACAATAAAACCGCATACCAGCGAGCCCGTATCGCCCATGAAAACGCTGGCCTTGTGGAAGTTATACCGCAAGAAGCCTAAGATACCGCCAATGAGGCAGACCGCGACAAAGGCGTAGTTGCTGAACGTAGCGCCGCCATATTGGTAGAAGTAGTACCCAAACGTGCCGCTGATAATCAAGACAATACTGCCAGCCAAGCCATCCAGGCCGTCGATGAGGTTGATGGCATTGGTGATACCCACAATAACTACAAACGTGAAGCCATAGCTGAAGCCTACGGGCAGGGTATCAAAGCCCAGAATGCCCTGAAAACTGGTGATGCGCACATCGGCCATTATCATGACGACTCCGGTAGCTAACAGCTGCCCGATGAATTTCTTCATCACCGAAATCGTCACCAAGTCATCTTTCAGCCCCACAAAAAAGAGGATGATGCATCCCGCCAGCAGTTGCTGCACACCGTTGCCGAGAGGCGCGAAGATGGTGAGGGCCGACATAAAGCCCGCAAACACTGCTACCCCCCCCAAGCGCGGCGTGAGAGACTTGTGCACAGTACGGCCATTAGGCGTATCGAGCAGGTTCTTGAGGTGCGCGATAAAAACGATGGATGGCACCGCAAACATGGCTACTAGTAGCGCCCAGAGCGCCGCCAAGCCTAAATAGATACTAAGGTTATGGTTCATAGCTTATCAAACACAATAGCTACAGCTTGCAAAAAAGATGCCTACGGTAAACCGACCCGCCGCACATAGCTTGCCACTAGCCATGCAACACCCCGTCCCGCCCGCCGAGCAACTCGATGCGGCTACAGTTGGCGAGCACAATAGAATCGGGTACAAATAAGAATTTTTTGTCGAACACCTGGCTGTCACGGTAGTAGCTCACCCAGTATTGGTTGGTGAGGTGAAATACGGCTGGGTCGATTAGCTCAACGGGGGTAGCAGAGTGCGGCGCAACCTCAACGAAGTGATAGCGCAGTGTAGAAGTGCGTACGGCTTCGCCGCTCGGCTGCGTACCATAGCCATCGGAGGCAATGAGCACATTTTCAAGCACAAAGTCATTATCGTTCAATAAAAATACCTGCCAGGTTGGTTCGCCTACTGTACCCAAAGCCGTCTCGCTGGTATCGGGCACAATGGCGATGGAAACTCCGGCTACTGGCACGAAGGAAATATCTTGTTTCATGAATGCTTAACTAGTGCTACGGGCACCCTTAGCCGGCAACAGCTAGCAGAAAATAACTTATTAAAAGCTTGCATTACTGCCAGTTACATTGCAATAACTATTGCTTAACCGAAGGTTTGCGCCTCCTTCCATATATAAAGCTACCCGGCAGTTTCCAGCTGCGCCTGTAGATGCTGTAGTAGTCTTTCCTGCACTTGCTCCAAGTCGAGGGGGTAGCCCAGTTCAGCTTGCAATGACGTTACGGCCTTGTCAGTAATACCGCAGGGCACGATATAGTTGAAATAGCTCAGGTCGGTATTCACGTTGAGGGCCAGCCCGTGGAGCGTGACCCAACGGCTACACCGCACGCCCATCGCACAAATTTTGCGGGGGTTAGGCGCACCAGCTTCCCAATCGAGCCACACCCCCGTGAGGCCGGCAATCCGGCCGGAGCGCAGTCCGTATTCAGCGAGGGTCTGTATCAC
>CALMOO010000874.1 GCA_937871705.1 uncultured Hymenobacter sp. | reverse complement strand
CCTCTTTTCTGTGGAAGGTCAACGACACGATGCCATTCTACCTGGCAGTGCTGGCTGCGGTATATTCCAACTCTACGTACTCAACTGCCCTAGTAACAACCCGCCTGCCTGCGCCCCTGCCACCGCTGGCGACAGCGGCCGGGTGGTGCACTTTGTGCTCACGCAGAGTGCCTTGTGCAAGTCGCAGACGGTGGCGCGCACCATCCGCTTTGTGGTAGCCCGGCCCACCAACTCGCTGGCCTTTCGCCCGCCCAACCTCATTACGCCCAATGGTGACGGGCTCAACGAAGTCTTCACCCTCGACCAGGTCCTACCCCCCGTGGACCTGAGCAAAACGACGGGCTGCGGCCTGGCGCTGCACCTGGCCGGCAGCACCTCCGTCGTGCCCACGTGCGCTACCTGGGCCAATTTCCACGCCAAGGCCGGCGACAAGTTGCTGAGGTAGCACCTTCTGCTTGTTTCGGGTGCCAGTAAGCAAGGCCTGGCACGAACTGCCGGCCGCCGTTAGCCCTTACGCTGCTGCCCCAAGCAGTAAGTCGTTGGTGAGTTCTACCTGTTCTACTACTCGCACGGCTAGTCCTTCCTGCGCCAGCGCATGAAAGAGGCGAGCGAATGTTGCTCTTGGCATCGTGGCGCGCATTGTGTTGTAAATGAGCTTTCCGCCTGGGTTCAGCTGCGCAGCCAACCGTTTGATAAAATCAGCGCTGGTAAAGGCTTCCGGAACGACGTCAATGATGAAGACATCCACAATTACCACATCGAATTGCTTGGCGCTCGCCCGCATATAGTCCAGCGCATCAGCCAGCACAATATGGACATTGCCCAGCTGCTCCACGTTAAACTCATCTTTTGCCAATGCCACGATAACCGGGTCGATTTCAACCAACTCAATAAAGGCGTTCGAAGCAAAATCCGCGCGAATCGTCTGCACCACGGAGCCACCCCCTAAGCCGAGTACCAGCACGGAGCGTACCGCTGAGCTAAAGCCTACTTCGACAAGGCCGCGGTGCAGGATGCGTTGCAGCGAGCCATAAGAGTAGTTGCTGCTGCGAGTGTCCAGCACTTTCCTCCCATTCACCAAATTCACTTCCAGCACGCCATTAAGAGCCGACGCTGCCTTTCGAAGGTTTTGCGGAAATAGGTAGCTTAACATTGTCTTTACCATGCTTTGGTTGTTTTTAACATTGCGCCTACCTCAAAATCGCAATCCTACCTGCACCCTCGGCCAGAGGCGCCGCAAAGACTGGGCATCGTCCGAGTCGAGCCAGCACCATTGGTCCTGGCCTAGCGGCCAGCGAAAAGGCCCGCGCACGCGGCGGCCGGTGGCTAGGTTGAGGGTAGAGCCCCCGCTGAGCTGCCAGGCTAGCGTTTCGCGGCGCGGCACTAGGTGCAGGGCGGACATTAGGGGTTTCAACTCCCGAATGGCTAGCCACGGCCCTTTCAGACCAAGCAGGAGACGTACTGCTACTGCGTAACCGGCCTTTAGCTACGGCTTCGCCGCTGGTAGCCGCGAGCCTGGCCCGCTTTGCCGAGCTGGAAATTAGAGATGCTTTTATACCCAGTATCGAAGCCGTTTGGCCAACAGGAAGGCTGCGCTCAGGAATTGCTGCCTTCGCTACTGCTTGCTGGCTCGCTGCGGCAGCAGTTGGAGGCATGGCAAGCGAAGCCGCCGGTAAAGCACGCGGTTGGCCCGGCAGGGTAGGCTGGCCATTCACCGCGGCCACACCGGCGGGCCCGGCTACACGATTAGACCACAGCACTACCTGACCATTCAGCAGCCCATACGACAAATGCTCGGCGGCTAGCACTTCTCGCAGAACCGCGCCCAGCGGCCGGGCCGGACCGGGCCGCTGGTGGCACTGATGAGCTACCGGCACCAGGGAGCTGCTGTAGCTAGAAGGCAGTTGGCCCCACTGCGCGGAGTTCGTAATCACATCGCCCAGCGACACGGAGGCATCGTGGTCGTGGCGCAAGCCGCGGTCATAAGC
>CALMOO010000873.1:2526-4736 GCA_937871705.1 uncultured Hymenobacter sp. | reverse complement strand
ATCGAGTCGAGTAGGTGCGCAATCATGCCGCCCGACATCTCGAATACGGTCTTTACCCCTTGTGCTTCAATAAAGCGGGCGATATAATCGGAAGCTTTCATAGGACGTATAATGTAGTATATAGTCGCTTATTTCATCAACGCTTCAAAGCGTATCTTCAACAAAACTAACAGTTTCAGCCAACGCGGCGGGTAAGGCAGTCTGCGCAATGGGTCCAAATACACGCTCGAACTTATCAGCATTCCCTTCCATGTGCATTACCTGACCGGGCCGGTATGGAAGAGTACCATAGTTGATGTCAGTCGCCGAGCCTGTAAGTTCGCGCAAATGTTCCACTATTTCTCGGAGCCCAGTAGCATAATTCGCGCTGATATTATAGACCCCGCTCAAGCCAGAAACGGCGGGTAAGTTCTGTACAATACCACGAGCTAAATCCTTTACGAACAGATAATCATATTTCTGCTCGCATTTGGTTAAGTTTGGTACTTCGTGCTTCAATAGGCTAGAAGCAACGAATGAGACAAACCAATGCCGGTCTTCGCGGGGGCCAAACACGGCAAACACTCGCAGCCAGTACCACTCTATACTGTGGGTTTCGCAATAGGTTTGCAATAGCTGCAAGGTGGCAATTTTAACTGCCCCGTAGGCTACATTCGGGCGAGCCGGGTAGTCCTCGTCAACACGGCCATGAAATGCGCCGTATTCACCCTGTGAGCCCAGGGCAATCACTTTTTTCAGCGGGCCTTGTGCTAGCACTTGCAGCAGCTGCATCGTGAAGGTCAGGTTGCCTAACTGGTTATGCCAGTCGTCACGCTGATTAGCCCCTACCCCCCCCAGCCAAGCTGAATGCAGCAGATACTCCGGCTGCCAAGCTAATAGTTGTTGCTCCCAAGTCGGTTCGTCAACGTTTATCCAATGGAGTTGCTCTTGTACAGCTGCCACTCGCCAAAGGTCTGACTGACTGCGTCTCAAAGCAATTACTTCGTAGCCATTTGCTAGTAGTTCTTCGGCTAAAAAGGAGCCAATGAAACCCGTCGCGCCCGTTAGTACCACTCGGCCGCGAAACTTCCCCGATAAGCTTAACTCAAACTCCTTCTCAACGCCGTCTATTTCTCTATCAATACTCATAGCGAAGAGTCCAAGGTAACAGGTACGTGGCTGGTTAAGGTTGTAGCACAATAAGATTCGATATCCGCGCGTACTAAGTCAGCCGCAGCTTTCCCTTGAGCCTGTGCTTTATACCACTGCATGGTCGTATTAATGGACTGCGCCGCAGAATAGCGCGGCTGCCAGCCCAGTTCATTGTACGCCTTGCTAATGTCAAGCTTGAGCAGGCCCGCCTCATGAGGCTGACTGGCGAGGGTAGGCGTTTCATAAGTACCTGCACCCCAGGCGCGCAAGGCTGTATCAGCCAGCGCCGCCACCGGCAGCGTATCCTGAATGTGTGGGCCAAAGTTCCAGGCACCACTATAGCGGGCGGGCTCGGCGGCTAAGCGGGCACCCAGCAGCAGGTAGCCGCCCAACGGCTCTAGCACATGTTGCCAAGGGCGTACGGCGTAGGGGTTGCGCACCTGCACCGGCTTGCCCGTACTCAGCGCCCGCACGATGTCGGGAATAATGCGGTCGAGAGCCCAGTCGCCGCCGCCAATCACGTTGCCGGCCCGGCCCACGGCCAAGCCCTTGCGGTGCCGTGTGTAGTCGGCAGGGTTGAAGAAGGACTGTACGTAACAGTTAATCACTAGTTCGGCGCAGGCTTTGCTAGCGCTGTAGGGGTCATAGCCACCTAGCCGGTCGTTTTCGCGGTAGGGGTACACCCACTCCTGATTCTCGTAAACCTTGTCGGTGGTGATTAGCACTACCGTGCAAGGCTTTGCTAACCGCCGCACAGCATCTAGCAAGTTGGCCGTACCTAGCGCGTTGGTCGCGAAAGTTTCGACCGGAATCTCATATGAGAGGCGTACCAGCGGCTGCGCGGCCAGATGAAAAATAAAATCGGGCTGAAAGTCCAACAACGCCTTTTCCAGCGTCGCCCGCTCATTTAAGTCGGCCAGTATGGAGTCGCAGAGCGCATCACCATTGAGAAGTTGGTAAAGGCTAGGCTGGCTGTCAGGGGGTAACGCGTAGCCGCGTACCTCAGCGCCCAGCACATGTAGCCAATAAAGCAGCCACGCGCCTTTAAAGCCAGTGTGGCCAGTCAGGAAAACCTTCTT
>CALMOO010000873.1:0-2516 GCA_937871705.1 uncultured Hymenobacter sp. | reverse complement strand
ATCCAGGCCACTAGCGGGCGAAGTGGGGGTAGGAAAATCTACCATAGCTTCCACGGGGCTTGGTTGGTGCGCCAGCTCTGGTCGAGCTCGAACTTGTCGCGCTGGGTATCCATTGGCTTCCAGAAGCCGTGATGCTTATATGCTTGCATCTGCCCATCGCGGGCAATGCTTTCCATCGGCTCCCGCTCCCACACGGTGGCGTCGCCCCCGGTAATGTAGTTCAGTACTTGTGGCTCGCATACGAAGAAGCCGCCATTAACCCAGGCCCCGTCGCCCTTAGGCTTTTCTGCAAAAGAATGAATAGAATCGTCCGGTCCCAAATCAAGCGCTCCAAACCGGCCGCTGGGTTGCACCGCCATCACCGTGCAAAGCCGGCCATGGGTCTTATGAAACGCTACCTCAGCTGCTACATCTACATCTGCTACTCCATCGCCGTAGGTAAGCAGAAATGGCTCGTTATTCAGGTGCTGCGCAACACGCTTAATACGGCCGCCAGTCATAGTATCTAAGCCTGTATCAACGAGGGTAATATTCCAAGGTTCAGCGAAAGAATCGTGAACTTGCAGCTTGTTTTCTTTAAGATTGATGGTAACGTCTGACTTGTGCAGGAAGTAATTGGCAAAGTACTCTTTGATAACGTAACCCTTATAGCCCAAGCAGATAACAAAATCATTAAAGCCATGGGCCGAATAAATTTTCATGATATGCCATAAAATTGGCATATCCCCTATTTCGACCATCGGCTTGGGACGAAGCACAGTTTCTTCTGAAAGCCGCGTTCCCAAACCGCCAGCTAGAATGACAACCTTCATAAATCAGATGCTAAAGCAGAAGCCTCGTTAAAAACCAAGTAAACGAAATATAAATGACAGAATAGGTGCACTAAGAGGCCCCTAGAAAGGTAGTATGCCAAGCCATCTTAGGCCTGATTAGCCCCCACCAGTCTCCACCATATTCTTTGCGCATTTCGCCAGTATCCGTTATCGAAAATGAGATGACATCCTCAGCAACACCCATATCAGTTGCATCTTCAGGTACCAGGAAAACGCTAATGGTGTAAGTTTTATCATTAAGAAAGCTTCCAGGGATAATAAGTACCGATTTGTACCTTCCTTTTTTTAAAGGACGCCCAAAAAGCGGGTCAGGCTGGGTAACAGCAGAAGTACCATTGAAAGTAGTCAGAATACAAGTTCCAATATTATCAAGCAGATGAATACTAGGGAACACTACGGCTTGGTCTCGTAGTATATCATACTCCATTTCTATTGTTACCTCGTGACTAATATCAATGCTACTAGTTATTTCACCATTAGCCACAATACGAACAGCATGAAAGCTAGCACTAGAACAACGCTTTGTTACTACGATATCAGGAGTAGTTACTTCACCGACATTAAACTTGCCATAAGCGATATATTCTTCAATAATTCGGTCAGTTGGTCCCATGCTTTGCAAAGACCCGTTGCGCATAAAAATGCTGCTAGTGCATAGGTTAGAAACAGCCGCCATATTGTGGCTAACAAATAGAATAGTGCGCCCATCATTGCGACTTACATCCCCCATCCGTCCTAGGCATTTTTTCTGAAACTCCGCATCACCAACAGCCAATACCTCGTCTACAATCAAAATTTCTGGTTCTAGAAAAGCAGATACCGCAAACGCCAGTCGCACGTACATACCTGATGAGTAGCGCTTTACAGGCGTATCTATATAGCGCTCTACCCCTGAAAAGTCAACAATCTCATCGAATTTACTTCGGATTTCTGTTTTTGTCATCCCCAAAATAGCTCCGTTAAGAAATATATTCTCACGTCCAGTTAACTCTGGATGAAAACCGGTACCAACCTCTAACAAGGCAGCCATCCGGCCTTTTATCTTGACTCGACCAGTTGTTGGGGTAGTTACTTTGGACAAAACCTTTAACAGCGTAGACTTACCAGCACCATTGCGACCAACAATACCTAGCACTTCCCCTTGCTTCACTTCAAAGTCAACATCCCGCAACGACCATACATAATCGCTGTTGCCCTTAGAGGTACGGTCATTGACTTCGCCTACCCTGGCAAATGGGTCTTCTTTGCCTCGCATTCGTGCCCACCACCTGTTCAGGTCGTGGCTGATAGTTCCCGTGCCTATCTCTCCCAAGCGATACTGCTTGCTTAATCCCTCTACTTTAATGGCAATGTCGCTCATAGCTGTAATTATTGCGGCTAGCACATCGCTCCTTTAAGTACGCGATGCGGCATAGCAGAAACCTATACTGTATCGGTAAAGCTCTTTTCTACTTTGTTGAAAATAAGGGTGCCTACTAGTAGGATAAGTAATGTTACTGCCGTGCTATAACCCAGGTAGGCCCAATTGAACGTTCCCGAGCCGAGAAATGCCACCCGGAAGGTTTCGGTGATGGCGCTCATGGGGTTAGCCAGAATTAGCCACGTATACTTGGCCGGCACCTTCGACAGCGGGTAAATAACCGGCGTAGAATAAAGGCCTAGTTCCACCCCAAAGGTCAGCAG
>CALMOO010000872.1:447-7686 GCA_937871705.1 uncultured Hymenobacter sp. | reverse complement strand
ATTACGCGCCGCCGCCAGCGACTCGGGCGACGTCACATCCACCGCCAGGGGTAGATGAATGCTACCGGGCAAGCTGGCCGCTACTTCGCGCGCCTTCTCAATGTTCAGGTCGGCTACCACGACGTTGGCGCCGGCAGTGGCCAGGGCTTCGCAGTGCTTTTGGCCAATAAGGCCGCACGCACCAGTAACGATGGCGGTTTTGTTGGTTAAGTCGAAATAATTCATGCGTTCAGCTCCATCCCCGGCCCCTCCCCTGCGGGGGAGAAAAGCCACGGCGGCGTAAGTGCTGGTTTGATAAGTTGATTTTAACGAAAATAAGCTGGCCCCTACCCCCTATAATGGAAGTAGAGGCCAGAGATAGGCTGCTACTTCACCTTTGCCGGGGCGGCATTCGTCACTTTGCGGAACACGGCCTCCACGGGCTCGCCTTCCAGGCGCGAGGCTACGTCGCCGGCTTCGATGGCTTCTTTTAGCAGGGGTAGTACAGCACGATAGGCCGCTAACGTCTTGGCCACGTCCTCATCGGTGTGCGAGAAGCTCATGTTGTGGAAGCCGCCCCACAGGATACCTTGCTTGAACAGCTCTTGCTGGACGAAGGCTTTTACTTCCAACGGGTTGCCAGCGCTGGCGTCGAAGGTTACGATGGTGCGGCAGTCGTAGCCGTAGCACTTGGTGTACTGGCTCAGGCCAAGCTCGGCGGCAATTTGGTTGTAGCCTTCCTTGAGCTTGTTGCCTTGGCTAGCCAGAAACGCGGGCACGTTTTTCTCGCGCATCTCGCTGATGGTGGCGATGGTAGCCGCCAAACTCAGGGCTTCGCCGCCGAAGGTGGTAAAGAAGAACACATCCTGCTCAAACAGCTGCAGTACGTCCTTGCGGCCGGTGAGCAGCGCGATGGGCATGCCGTTGGCACAAGCCTTCGAGAACACCGCCAAATCGGGCGTGATACCGAAATACTCCTGCGCGCCGCCGATGGCGATGCGGAAACCGGTCCACATCTCATCAAAAATCAGCAACGTGCCATTCTCTTTGCAGAGGCGGGCTACTTCGTGCAGGAAGTTGTCCTTAGGCGCGTCGAAAATGAACGGCTCCAGGATAACGCAAGCCACATCTTCAGTCAGCAATTCCTTAAACGAATCGAGGTTGTTGTACTCGAAAGCGCTCACCAAGTCCTTGCTTTCCTGCGGAATGCCTTTGTCGCGGCTCGTGGTGCCGATGTACCAATCGTGCCAGCCGTGGTAGCCGCAGCACAGCACGTGGGGGCGGCCCGTGAAGGCCCGCGACACGCGCACCGCTGCCGAGCACACGTCAGCGCCCGTTTTGGAGATGCGGATGCTTTCGGCGTTCGGGATAATCTCGTGAATCAGCTCCGCCACTTCTACTTCCAGCTCGTGCATCATTGAGAACGTGATGCCATCTTCCAGTTGCGCCTTGATTGCCTCGTCTACCCGGGGGTAGGCATAGCCCAATGACAGCGGGCCGATGCCCATCTGGTAGTCAATATATTCATTACCATCGACATCCCAAACGTGAGAGCCTTTGCCGCGCTTCACGTACTTCGGGCTCGCGCCCTTGGTGTACTGGCCCGGCCCCTTGGCGAGGGTCTGGGTAACTGGCGTCATGATTTTCTGCGCCCGGGCGTAGAGGTCGTCAGATTTTGGGAAATTCATAAGGCTGGATTAGGCAGACTGGATTATTGAAAAAACATCTGTCATGCTTATCTAGCGTCCGCCTGCGAAGCATCTTTTCAGGTTCGCACGACTTGTTCGGCGGTGATAAGATGCTTCGCAGGCGGACGCTAGATAAGCATGACAGTAAAAGTGGGAGACTACTCGGCAAATTCGTTTTCGACCACCTTGGTCTTGGCGCCGAACGAATGCACGCCATCGCCCAAGCGCTCGCCGATGCGGCGGGCAATATGCTGGCCCGTAAAGCCTTCGTATTCGAGCACTTCGCTTAGCAGGCCGGGCTTGTACCAGCGCTCCTTCAGGGCGAGGGGTAGCACCTTGGCGGTCAGCTCATGTTCGAGTAACAGCTCGGCCAGGATGGAGTAAAGGCCACCGGTCTGGAAATGGTCTTCTAGTGTCACCACGAGGCCGCCACCACGCACCACATTCAGCACCGCGGTTTCATCCAGAGGCTTGAGGCTGCGCAGGTTCACAAGGCCCACCGAGTAGCCGGCTTCGGTCAGCAAGTCTTTGGCAATGAGGGCTTGCTCGAACAGCATGCCGTAGGTGAGGATGGTTATGTCCTTGCCTTCGGCCACGATTTCAGCCTTGCCAATCTGGAAAGGCTCGTGCTGGTAGGTGCCGGGCCGCGTGTTTACGCGCAGGTAGGCAGGGTCGGGCGACGCCCAGATGGCAGGCAGCATGGCCAGCATGTCGGCTTCGTCGGCGGGCGCAAAAACTGTCATGCCTGGAATGCCACGCATCAGGCTCACATCTTCGATAGCCTGGTGGGTAGGGCCGTTGCCATCCGACAAAAAGCCGGGCACAAAGGCGCTGATTTTCACCGGCAAATTGGCAATGCCCACGTCGGTGCGAATAAACTCAAATGCGCGCAGCGTGAGGAAGGTCGCCAGCGCGTGCACCACCGGCACGCGGCCACGTAGTGCCAAACCAGCTGCTGCGCCAATCATCGTTTGCTCCGTGATGCCGGTGTCGATGAAGCGTGGCCCCAGCGGGCCCGGCAGGTTGCGGATAAGGGCGCGGTTCTCGGCCGTCATCACCAGCAGGCGCTCGTCGGCGAGGGCAGTTTCGTGGATAAGTTGCTCGTAATTCATGACCGCAGATTGTAACGGATTTAACGGATTTCGCAGATACGCTTGGCTGCGCCAAGCTGACTATTGCGAGCGATAGCAGGCAGATAAAAGTGGTTGGCTGACTGGCCAAACCATGTTCGCAGCATAACGGTTAACGTTCGCGTAATCAGCTTGGCGCAGCCAAGCGTATCTGTGCAATCCGTTAAATCCGTTACAATCTGCGATTTTAGCGGACGGTTAGGGTTTCGCTGGTGAGGTCGGTAGCTTCTTGGCTGTGCAGCTCTTTTAGCAGCGACGTGATTTCCTCGCTTGAGAAGTTGCAGAACCAGCGGTCAGCGCGGCGCTCGATGCTGGGCAGGCCCCTACCCCGCACCGTGTCGCAGATGATGACGGAGGGCTTATCGTCGCTGAATGGCAGGGCGGTGAAGGCCTCTTCCAACGCTGCGAAGTCGTGGCCATCGATGCGCTTTACTACTGCGCCAAAGGCCTCGAACTTCGGCGCCAGCGGCTCCAGCGGAATCAGGTCTTCGGTGGCGATGTTGGCCTGGAAGTGGTTGCGGTCCACCACAATCGTGAGGTTGTTGACCTTGTGAGCGCTGGCCACCAGCAATGCCTCCCAGCACGTGCCCTCGTTCAGCTCGCCGTCGCCGGTGATGACGATGACTTTCTGGTTTTGGCCGCGCATGCGTGCATCCAGCGCTACCCCCAGTGCCACGCTCGGCAAGTGCCCTAGCGAGCCGCTGTGAAATTCCACGCCCGGCACGCTGCGGTTCGGGTGCCAGTAGATAGAATCGTTGGACTTCAAGTGATTGCTCAGCCGCTCCTTGGGCATAAAACCTAGCTCGGCGAAGGTGCCGTAGAGGGCCGGCACGTCGTGGCCTTTGCTCAGGAAGAGGTAGTCGCGCTCGGGGTCTTGTAGGTTGTCGGGTCGCACGTTCAGGAAGTCGGCGTAGAGGTACACCAGCAGGTCGGCGCAGCTCAGCGAAGCCCCGGTGAAGCAGCCGCCGTCGGTGCTGAGGCGAACGATGTGCTCGCGCACGCGCAGGGCGAGTTCGGAAAGCGCTTGTTTCTTTTCGGAAGTCATAGGAACGTTGTCATGCTGAGCTTGCGAAGCATCTTATCACCCTTGGGCCAATTGAAGTACTTACTCAATGGTTGGTGCTGACGTGATAAGATGCTTCGCAAGCTCAGCATGACAGTATAGGTTAAGTTATACTTGCTTCGTGTTGCCCGCGTCCACGGTTTTCAATTCGTCTAAATGATTGCGGTACCAGTTCACACCGGCTAGGTCGGCATTTAAGGCGTAAATGTCCGGCCTTTGTTTTAATAAACTTAAAATATCATCTAGCCCGAAGTCGGGACTAGCCGGGTAAAGTACTTCGTAGACGGCCTTTATGAATTCATAGTCAGCCGCATAATCGATTGTGAAGCGGTGCGACATCGAGTAGTCCAGCCCCGTTTCCCAGGTCACGTTGGCGAGGCGGAACCGGTCGGGGTTTTCCCAGAAGAAGGGGGTAGTATGCTCGCGCTCCAGCGGGCGCTGAGCCTCGCGCCAAGCGGTTTCGAGGGCGGCAAAGGTCATCGCCTCCACGTCGTTGCCATCGGGGTAGGTAGCCGGGTGCAGATTGCTCACGAAGTCGTACTGCCCGGCTGTTTCTTTATATACCCCCAGCACCTTGTCGATGATGGCGGGGTCGATGAGCGGGCAATCGGACGGAATTTTTACTACCCCCTCTGTTTCGCCGAAGTGCAGCGCGGCCTGGTAATGGCGGTCGAGCAGGTCGAGCACGCTACCTCTAAACACCTCGATGCCATACTGCTGGCATAAGTCAGCCAGGGCATCGTCGCTGGCATCAGTGGTGGTGATGACGGCTACGCGGCCCGCCAGCTTGGCGCGTTGAACTCGCTCTACTTGCCGTACCAGCAGCGGTCGGCCACACAAGTTGAGGCTTACTTTGTCGGGAAGGCGTGAAGAGCCGCGCCGGGCTTGAATAAGAGTGAGCATGCTGCTAGTATCTAACGTTACTTTTAGAGTACAAAACGTAACATAAAAGGCATTAAAAGCGGCTAACTCTGCGTAACCGGGCTGGCGGCACGCTGCTCAATAGGTTGGTACTGCTGCAAGAACTCGGGCCCGGTGCCACTAAAGCGCCCAAACTGCCGGCAAATGCTGGCAATACGCTGGGCGCTGGTGCCGCCGTTCTGGATGGGCAACTTGCGCTTAAGGTCATCGACGTCGAAGTAAGAGTGCACGGGAATACCTAATGCCAGCCCAACGTAAGCTACTGTGCTGTATTGCGTTATTAGCTCTACCGAATTGGCAATCATCTCTTCCGTATTGCCCGAGGTGTAGATGAGCGTGCCGGGCGGCGCGTACTTCTTGACCTCGGCGGTGGCGCGGGCCATGTCTTCGTTGGGGTGAAACTTGAAAATCATGGGCCGGCCTGCCGCGATGCGCGTGGCATGGCGAATAAACTTCGGGCGATTGTCGGGCCGGAAGGTTTCGCGCATGTCGGTGGTAGCTACGAGCACGTAGCCGCGGTGCGGAAACGAGTTGTTGCGCAGCCGCTCGATGTCGTCGAAGTTGGGAATGCCAGTCACGATAATCTTAGCCGCATCGACGCCGATGTGGCGAAAATGCTCGGCGTAGCCGGGCGATGCCACGCAGTAGATATCGCAGCAGTTGTTCATCCCATTTAGCGCAGTGCTAATGGTGAGAATGGGAAAGTGGGTGAGGCGCTTGACCAGCCGTGCCCACAGGTTGAGGGGGTCGGTCATGCCTTCCTGCACGAACACCGACTTGGTGCGGGCTAGCAGCGGCCAAGGCACGATAATATCGGAGCAGCACACGACAAGGTCGTACTCGTTACTAAATACCCGGCCTTCGAAGTCATTGCGCAAGCTATGCGCGGCGAGGTACTTATCGGCTTTTTCCTTGATGTGCCCCTGCACAATGGTGGTTTTTAGCAAATTATTGCGCAGCAGCCACTCGTAGAAACCCCGCATCCAGCCATCGTAATAGAGCTGGCTGAAATAAGGCTCGTACTCATCTTCGAGCAACTGCGACACGCGGTGCATCTGCGTCGTTTGGTTGGGCGAACCGATTAAATAAAGCGCTTTCTTCACAAAAAAGTACGGTAAAAACGACGCAAAAGTACGTTGCTCCCGGCCCTCATTAGCGTAGTGGCTTGCCCGGCCACTGCCACCCGCTGGGCGGTGGCTACCGGGTGCCGTAGGTGAAGCTGCCCCCCAGCAGGCCGGCGGTTTTAACCAGCTCTTCCCAGGCCTGCGAGGCGCGGGTGCGGCGCCCCACGCCAGGGTACACAATGGGGGTAGAGTGCCGGCTGGTCATTTCTGGGGCAAATGCCCCGGTGAGCACCAGCTGCCGGCCGCGCACGGCGCCGTCTACTATCACGGCGCCCACCTCCGACACAGCCCGCGGCTCGGTGCGTACGGTAAGCTGCTCGCGGTTAACCTCTTTGATTTCGTAGCCCCGGTTTACCAAGCCTTGCACCAAGCCCGTGAGGGCAACCAGGCCGCTGTCGCGGCGCTGCACCAACACGGCGTTGGCGCCTTTGGGGGGCGGCGGGGGTTGGGGTGGCTGGGGAGTAGCGGCCGAGGCCGGCGCTTGTTGGGCGAAGCTTGCGGCGGCCGGCAACGCTAGCAAACTGAGAATAAGCAGGCATTTCATGGCTGGCAAGATACGAGCCGGCTGCCATGCGCAAACAATTAGCAGTTTTTACCTCTACTATAATGGCTTTAACTCTTTAACTTTATGATGGTATGGTTTGTCAAACCGGGCAACGGCCTACCAGCCAAGCTAGCCACTACCCCCTTTTCTTACGTAAGTGCCTGACTGCTAAACTACCCTGCTTCAAATTTCAACTAGCGCGCTGGCGCGCTACTCTTAGCGCCGCTAGTCCGGCAGCCGCCCAGCGGCCCCGAGCCCAGCCGCTGCCACCTCCGTTTTATGCCCGCGCCTGCTCGTCTCTATCACCTTGTATACATCAGCGAAGCTTCGGCCCCGATGTCGGTTGAGGAACTGCAGGCTTTGCTGCGCCCGGCGCGGGCATTTAACCAGAGCCATCGGCTCACGGGAATGCTGTTTTACAGCCAGGGGCTACCGGGCACGAGCAGCCCCGGCAGCTTCTTCCAGGTGCTGGAAGGCGAGGAAACCGCCGTTCGGGCGATGGTAGCGAGCGTGCGCCGCGACCCGCGCAGTACCAACCTGCAAGTGCTCATCGAAGGCCTGACGGAGCAGCGCCTGTTTCCGGATTGGTCGATGGGGTTTGTGATGGTTATTCCGCCCGATATGGATGCCCTCACGGGCTACGTGGACCCGGAAAAGCCGCGATTTCTGCTGCCCCGGGCGCCCGACATTAGCCCCGAGCTCCGGCAGCTGATGCAGTCGCTGGTGGCCGAGTATCCGGCCTGGCCCTACCCCCCCGAGTAGGGGTGGCGCTTAGTATAATTGGCATTTT
>CALMOO010000872.1:0-437 GCA_937871705.1 uncultured Hymenobacter sp. | reverse complement strand
ACCTTTGGTTTCTCAATTCCTCATTATCTGAAGGATTGTTTTTATACAGAGGCGTGGAGAGACAGGCTCGACGAAACGCCGGCAACCAGCTGACTTCAGCAACGGTGCCAACCGCAGGCCAGCGCAGCTACGCGCTGGCACTATAAAAACAAGTAACCGTGCACCGCTTTATCAACCCCCGCTTGTCTTACACCACCGCCGCTACTCTGCTGCAGGCGTGTTGTTGTATGTCGTGCCTGGCCGTCTGTATGGCGGGAGGCTTGGCTGGTTGCTAACGTCCCCCCTTTTTCCGGCGGTTATCCTGGCTCAGCGGCTTTAGCCGGTGCCCCTACCCCCCTGCCTGCGGCTGAAGCTGTGGCGGCAGGCAGTAGGCACCGAGAGTTGGCTGGCGGGTTCTTCTACCTGGTAGCTCGCCGGCTTGGCTGAGCTGCCCTACC
>CALMOO010000871.1 GCA_937871705.1 uncultured Hymenobacter sp. | reverse complement strand
CGGTTGGCCGCACCACTATTACCAAAGTCCATGAGCTCGATTTATCGGGCTTCGCGGCTACCCAACTGCTACCCGGCTTGAGACAAGCGAAGCTCGCGGCTCATCCAGAATGGTACGACACGCGCACCTATGACCCTCAAAGCGGCAAGGTTAACCTAAGCGTGCACACCTGGGTAGTGCAGCACGAAGGCCTTACTATTTTGGTAGATACCGGTGCTGGCAATGATAAGAGCCGCCCCACGCTGCCCGTACTCGACCACCTTCACCAGCCCTACTTGGAACGCTTGGCAGATGTGGGCATCAAGCCGGAGCAAGTGGACTACCTCTTACTCACGCATATTCATGCCGACCACGTGGGGTGGAATACGCGCTTGATGGGAGCGGAATGGGTGGCCACCTTTCCGAATGCTACTCTTATCTGTTCCGCACGGGAATGGCATTACGGGGCGGCCTTGGCTAGAGGTGACGAGGCAGCCATTCAGGCGCTGCGGCAACAAGCTAGTCTGGGGGAGCCCGTGCGGCTGCCCGTACCCGGCGTGTTTGCCGACAGCCTGGCGCCCCTCGAACACACGGGCCGGTTGCGGCTCATTCCAATTGACGGGGCCGAAGTGCTGCCGGGTGTGCGGTTTCTCCCTACCCCAGGACACAGCATCGACCATGCCGCCATCTCGCTTATATCCGACGGGCAGGAAGCCCTGTTTGGCGGCGACGTGCTGCACCACCCGTTCGAATTAAACGACCCCGACCTTGTATCTATGTTCTGCGAGTTTCCGGCCGCGGCTCGCACTTCGCGTAAGTGGCTAGCTACCTACGCGGCCGAGCGCGGACTGCTTTACTGTAGCAGTCATTTTCCGGCCAGTTCGGCTGGTTACATCCAGCAAGAAGGTTCTGCTTTCAAATGGCATTTTTTAGAGTAGTTCGTTTTAACTAGGTGCACGCATCCTCGTTCAGTTGAGGTGGTCGGGTAAGAACCTACTCTGTTCAGTTTTACCCAACCACCTCAAAATTCCCGTTAGGGAGATTAAGTCAGCAGACGATACCTCTCACACTGGGCAACCACCGGATTGAAAAACGGGCAGTTCCATCAAGGCAACGCCACTCTTGGCGGGCAGCAAAAATTCTCCGGTGAAGAGGCAATAGTAGCCGGCCTGTGCAGCGTCGTGCGACAGCGACCGGAAGGGAACGCGGTGCGAGGAAAACCACACGGCGTGGTGGGCAATATCCACCGCCTGGTCCGCATATTCCACCCGAGTGCGCCCCTGGAGCAACGTGATTTTATAGAAGACCCGCCGGCTAAAAGTGGCCGTCGGCCGGTCTCGCGCACTGCGCATCAGGTCGGCCACACGGAAGACATTAGAATGCCCCACTTCCCGCTGGATACCCAGGGGTAGCAGCGCCTAGTGCCACGCCGTCCACCGTCGCTAAGTGGGCGTAGAGCGCTTCAAGCGAAAGGAGCTTCATAGCGGAGTAGTCTCTAAAAATTAGAGATAAACTATTCCAGCATGGCTGACCAGTCTTCCCTTGGCTAGGAAGCGGGAATTATTACCTAAGCCACAGCCTGCCGGAGCGCGCGGCGGCTGAGGCAGCAGGCGGCGAATAGGAGCCGGATTGCCGATGCTGCGCAGGCTGTCGAAATAGCCCATGGTTACTGCGCTCGGGCACAACCCCTAGTAAATTCTGCGGCAGCCAGCAGCGTAGCGGGGATTTCTATTCGAACACCTGAACTACGCTGCTAAGGCACAGCTGCTTACCAAGGATTGGTCGTGGTAGCGGCAAAGAAGCTGCCTGTCGGGCCCCGCTCGTCGAGAGTGGCCAGCCACAGGGCTACCTGAGCGGCCTGGGCGGGCGACTGCGGGGCTTCATCGCCCCCCAGCTTGGTACGGGTCCAGCCCGGGTCGGCGCTGTTTACTTTGATGGGAGTGTCCTTTAATTCTTTGGCTAGCAGCACGGTGAACATGTTCAGCGCTGCCTTGGCTGAGCTGTAGCCCAGCAGGTTGCGCCGGGCGTTGACGTGGCCCGGCTCACTCATAATAGTGACCGAACCCAGCGAAGTGGACATGTTGACGATGCGCCCGGCCAGGCTGCGTCGCAGCAGGGGTAGCAGGGCCTGCGTCACGCGCACATGGGCGACGTAATTAGTTTCCAGAAACTGGTGCAGCAGCTCAGGCGTGATAACAGAGGGCAGTTGAGCGTCGGTGGTTTGCATGGCGGCGTTGTTGACGAGCACGTCCAAGTGGGGACTGTGCTGGGCCAGCCGCGCCACCGCCGCGGCTACCGCCACGGGGTCCGTAATGTCGAGCGGCAGCAGGCCCACCGCCAGACCCTCGGCCTGGAACTGGCGTGCCAATGGCTGAGCCTGAGCTTCGTTGCGCACCCCGAGCCACACGTGCATACCTTGTTGAGCCAGCTGGCGACTGATTTCCAGGCCAATGCCGCGGTTAGCCCCGGTCACAAGGGCAATTTTCTGTTCCATGAGGAAGGGGTAAAGCGGGAAAGCGAGCGGCAAATTTCGGGGCCGGTCGCAACTAGAACACTTGCCCAAAGACAAGAAATACCTCGCCTACCCCCCCATCTTAGCCGAATGCTGACGCCGCGTCTGGCGGCGAATGCGGCTCAGCGAGCTGTCCGTGATGCCCAGGTACGAAGCGAGAAGCTTGAGCGGTACCCGCTGCACCAGCGCGGGGTGCTGCGTGAGCAGGTACTGGTAACGGGCGGCCGGGGCCTCTCGCACCCGAAACAGGATGCGCTGCTTTAGGTCGGCCAACTGCTTTTCGTAGAGCAGGCGCCCTAGCCGCTCGTAAGTCGGCGACTGCTGGTACAGGGCCTGCAGCTGCGCATGGTCGACGCAGAGCAGCTCGGTGTCTTCTAGGGCCACCATGTTTTCCTGGCTCGGGCGCTGGTAGTAGAAGCTGGCGTACTCGGTCACGAAGTCGCCTTCCCGCACAAACCAGCTGGTATGCTCGGTGCCCAGCGCCGTGTCAGCGTACACGCGCAGCAGCCCGCGGTGCACAAACCCCCAGAAGTCGCAGACAGTACCACTTTTTAGTAAGAAGTCTTTGCGGGCTACCCGTCGCAGGCGAAAATGCGGGAGCAGCGCGGCCAGTTCCGGCGGCGTGAGCGGACAATACGTGGTGAGCACGCGCGCAAGCGCAGTGTGGTGTTCTAGTTGCATACCGCAACGTTAGCCAATTAAGGCTAGAGGCAGGTTGGTGAGGTCAAAGAGGTCCTCAAGTCTAGCGGTAACTGCTTGCCCAGGCCCTTGATAAACAGTTCGACCTGTTGAGCTTTGGGATAGAAACAACTACCCCGGCTCCTTCCACACATTTGTGTACTACGGTCCTGATGCCAAAGGTACACAGCTAAAGGCTGCCATCGATGGCTACCACCGCGTCGCTTAGTAGCGATGTCAGGTCGAGACGAACTGTCACCTTCCCTTCGGTGCAAGCCAGTTTAAGCTGGAGCCTGACACCTTAAGCTAGGTTAAGAGGCAGCAATCTTGTCGAACCATCACTTAAAGAGTCATAGCGGCCGCAAATAGGTAGTGATAACCTTCTCTATTTGTGGCTTTTTGAGGACCTAGTAGGCTCTTTTGGTAGGGTATTTCCTATCTATTTTTAGACAGGAAGTCCCCGTCGTTGTTGTGGCAGCTAGCTGCTCACTAGGCGGGGCACTCTTTTCTTTCTGTTCCAGTATCCTGTTGGCAGTGCGCCCAGCAGCGTTTTGCAGCTATCCCATGACGAGCCAACGGTATTTTTTCCTCATCCTTATCCTAGGGTCGCTCACGGCGTTAGGGCCATTTTCCATCGACATGTACTTGCCAGGCTTTCCGGCCATTGCCCAGAACCTGCACACGACCGTACCCCAGGTGGCGCTTTCGCTGTCGAGCTTCTTCGTGGGCATTTCGGCGGGGCAGCTGCTGTATGGCCCCTTATTGGACCGGTTCGGGCGCAAAAACCCACTCTACTTCGGGCTGGTGCTCTACGTGGTGGCCTCGCTCGGCTGCCTGGCGGTGCACCGCATCGAAACGCTTATTGCCCTGCGCTTCGTGCAGGCCATTGGCAGCTGCGCGGCAGCCGTGGCCTCGGTGGCCTTGGTGCGAGACTTATTTCCCGTCCAGGAAAACGCCAAGGTCTTCTCCTTGCTCATGCTGGTGTTGAGCGTGTCGCCCCTGCTGGCCCCCACCATTGGGGGCTACGTGACGGCGGCTTACGGCTGGCAGGCCGTGTTCGTGGCGCTGGGAGGCCTGGGGTTCTTGTTGCTGGTGGCCACGGCCCTGTGGCTGCCCAACGGCAACCCGCCTGATAGCACGCTCTCACTGCGCCCCCGGCCCATTCTTGCCAATTTCTGGGCCGTGCTGCGCGAGCCTCAGTTCACCACTTATGCCCTGACCGGCGCCGTGTCGTTTAGTGGCCTGTTTGCCTACGTGGCGGGCTCGCCGCTGGTGTTCATGGACCTATACCACGTCGAGAGCAGGGTCTACGGGTGGATTTTTGCGTTCCTCTCCATCGGCCTTATTGGGTCCAGCCAAGTCAATAGTCTGCTGCTGCGCCGCTACCGAAGCGAGCAAATCGTGCTGGTAGCCTTGGGTTGCCAACTGCTGATTACGACCGTCTTGCTCGGCCTCACCAGCGCGGGCGTACTGGGCCTGGGCGGCACCGTGGCTCTGCTGTTCTTGTTTTTGAGTTGCCTGGGCTTCACCAGCCCCAATACGTCGGCATTGTCGCTGGCCCCTTTTACGCGCCACGCGGGCAGTGCCGCCGCACTGATGGGCGGCATTCAAATGGCGGCGGGCGCCCTGGCGTCGGTGGGCGTAAGCCTGTTTCACGCGCACTCGGCGCTCCCGATGGTGGGTATCATGGCCGGCACGTCGTTGCTGGCACTAGGGCTGCTACGCGTGGGCCGGCAGCGGGTGACGCAACTGGTGGCTACTATGCCCGGGGTAGGCGGCGCTATGCACTAGGTTGTAAGTAAACGTTATCAGTCATTGCGATAAGGAAAGTTGTTCGTCGGAAAGGTATCGTTTGTAAGTGTTATGATTACAGTACTGCCTCTACAAAGCGCCGGTTATCGTAGCCCCGTCCGCCTTTGATGCCAGCGCGACTTTTTGGCTACAACAGTTCGTGATTTGGCTACTTTGGGCAGACGCAGTGGCGCAGACCTTTGTAGTCAGTCCAGACTATTCTGCTCGGGCCTAGCGACACCTGTTTCTTCGGAGCCGCCTGCAGCAACCCCAACCAGGAAAAGCGAGCCAGTGAACTCGACCCAATAATGCTACCCCCGCTTAGGGAGTAGGAGCGATTCTGGGCGAGTTGCATGTCAGTAGGGCTGACGTGCAAAACACGCTGCTGCGTAATTTTCCCTTGTTGCTCTGTTCCCACTTTACCGCCAACTGCTTCTTGCCAGCCTTCCAGCAGCCCGGCCCCAAACGATGAAAAATCAGTTTGCCCTTCCCTATCGCATCTCGTCTATTTTCCAGCAGCACAAGCTACTAGGGCTACCGGGACCAGAGCACCCACTGGTGAGCGTTATCGACTTCGCGGCTGTCCCCGCACTCACAACGGAAGTGACGGGCAGGTTTACCACGGATTTTTACACAATTACGCTCAAGCAGCAGTGCGCGAACAAAACGCCCTATGGCCAGCAGTTTTACGACTTCGACCAGGGCATGCTTTCCTTCATTGCCCCCGGCCAAGTGCTGTGCTGGGAAGCAGACAGTACGCTGCCCCCAGCGGGCTTGATGCTGATAATACATCCGGATTTTATGCGCCACCATGCGCTGGGGCAGCGCATCAAAGAATACGGGTTCTTTCACTACACCGTGAACGAAGCCCTGCACTTGTCGCCTAGGGAGGAAAAGCGGACGGAGCGTTTGCTGCGTAGCATCCGCCGCGAATACCGGGCGCCGCTCGATGCGTTCAGCCAGCCCGTGCTCCTTACGCAGGTGGAGTTGCTGCTGCACTACGCCAACCGATTTTACCACCGCCAGTTTCTGACCCGTCAGCAGGCTAATACCGACCTGCTGGCCCGGTTCGAGGCAGTCTTGGCCGACTACGTGAACGGGGCTAGTCTCCAAG
>CALMOO010000870.1 GCA_937871705.1 uncultured Hymenobacter sp. | reverse complement strand
GCAGGGTAGGGGCGAGCAGGCAGCGCTTATTTACGACTCGCCCGTGACCAACACCCTGCGCACCTACACCTATGCCGAGCTGCTGGACATGACCGCGCACCTAGCGGGCGGCTTGCTGGATTTGGGTGTGCAGTTGGGCGACCGCGTTATCATCTACATGCCCAATATGCCCGAGGCGGTGGTGGCGATGCTGGCCTGCGCGCGCATCGGAGCCATTCACTCAGTCGTATTCGGGGGCTTTGCGCCGCACGAGCTGGCGGTGCGCATCGACGATGCGCAGGCCCGCGTCATCATCTGCGCCTCGGGCGGCATGGAGTTCGACCGCATTGTGCCGTACAAGCCGCTGGTCGATGAAGCCATCGAAAAAGCCACGTGCAAGCCCGCCCACGTGGTCGTGTGCCAGCGCGAATTTGTGACGGCCGACCTGACGCCCGGCCGCGATGTGAGCTACGAAGACCTGCTGCACGCCGAGCCCACGCCGGCCGTGCCGGTGCCGGCCACGCATCCGCTCTACATTCTGTACACCAGCGGCACTACCGGCCGGCCGAAGGGGGTAGTGCGCGACCACGGCGGCCACGCGGTGGCCCTGCGCTTCAGCATGGAAGCCATTTACAACCTAGCGCCCGGCGAGGTAATTTTCACCGGCTCCGATATCGGCTGGGCGGTGGGCAGCAGCTACATCGTGTATGGGCCGCTGCTGCGGGGCTGCACCACGGTACTGTTTGAAGGCAAGCCGGTGCGCACGCCCGATGCGGGCACGTTCTGGCGCATCGTGGCGCAGCACCAAGTCAATGTGCTATTCACGGCGCCCACGGCCATTCGGGCCATCAAGAAAGAAGACCCCGACGGGCTACTAGCCAAGCAATATGACCTCAGCAGCTTGCGCCAATTGTTCTTGGCCGGCGAACGCTGCGACCCGGCCACTTTCGCCTGGGCCGGCCAGTTGCTGGACGTGCCGGTGGTAGACCACTGGTGGCAAACCGAATCGGGCTGGCCTATGCTCGCTACGCTCATGGGCCTCGAAGAAATGGCGCCGCCCCGCGCCGGTAGCGCAGGCTTTCCGGTGCCGGGCTACGACGTGCAGATTCTGAGCGAAGAAGGCGAGCCCGTGCCGCCCGGCACCACCGGCCTGGTGGCCGTAAAATTGCCCCTACCCCCCGGCTGCTTCCCCACCCTCTGGAACGACCCGGTGCGCTACCACGACTACCTGGCCACCTTCCCCGGCTACTACCTCAGCGGCGACGGCGGCTACCGCGATGCCGAGGGTTACTTCTACATCATGGGCCGCGTCGATGACGTGCTAAACGTGGCCGGCCACCGCCTGAGTACCGGCGAGATAGAGGAAATTCTGGCCGCCCACCCCGCCGTGGCCGAGTGCGCCGTGCTTGTCATCGCCGACCCGCTGCGCGGCCAGGTGCCGGTGGGCCTGGTAGTACTCAAAGATGGCCAGCCGATAGCAGAGGCCGACCTCGAAAAAGACTTGGTCGCGGCCGTGCGCGCCCGCATTGGGGCGCTAGCTTGCTTCCGGTCGGTGCTCGTGGTAAAACGCCTGCCCAAAACGCGCTCGGGCAAAATCCTTCGTAAAACTCTGCGCCAGCTCGCCGACGGCGAGGACTTCGTGCTGCCCTCCACCATCGACGACCCGCTTATTCTAACTGAAATTCGCGCTTCCCTCGAAAGAAGGGGGGTAGGGCTGGCGTTCTGTACTTAATAGCAACTTATCTGTCATTGCGAGCAAAGCGACGCAATCGCACTAGAATGATACCCGCACAACTTGTTTTAGCATTCGTGCTGATGCGTTTGCTTCGCAGGCTCGCAACGACAAACGTCAACCAAACACCAACTCAAAACTCTCAACTCACCACTCCAAACACATGTCTGCTATTCGCACGCGCACCCTGGAAGAATACCACGCCGATTACGCCCAAAGTATAGAGGACCCCGACGCCTTTTGGGCCGCCGCGGCCGAGCCGTTTACGTGGCGCCGCAAATGGGATACCGTGCGTGGCGGCGAGTTTTCGCCCGCGGGCACCAGCACCTGGTACGCCGGCGCTACCCTCAACCTAACCGAGAACTGCCTCGACCGCCACCTGGAGCAGCGGGCCAACAAGTTGGCCATCATCTTCGAGCCTAACGACCCGCACACGCGCCACGTGCGCCTAACCTACCGCGAGGTCTACGAGCAGGTGTGCCAGTTTGCCAACGTGCTCAAAAAGAACGGGGTGCAGAAAGGCGACCGCGTGGTGCTGTACCTGCCCATGATTCCGCAGCTAGCCATTGCCACGCTGGCCTGCGCCCGCATTGGGGCGGTGCACGGCGTCATTTTCGCGGGCTTCTCGGCCAATGCCATTGCCGACCGCGTCAACGACGCCGAGGCCGCCTTCGTGCTCACCGCCGACGGCCTGAACCGCGGCGCCAAGCAGATTCCGGTGAAAAGCGTGGTCGATGAGGCCTTGCAACAATGCCCCAGCGTGAAGCGCGTGATTGTGGTGGAGCACACCGGCTGGCCCGTCCTGATGAAGGAGGGTAGGGACGTGTGGTACGAAGACGAAGTGAAGGACGTCGAGAAGACCTGCCCCGCCGAAGAAATGGCCGCCGAAGACCCGCTGTTCATCCTTTATACCTCCGGCTCGACGGGCCGCCCCAAGGGCGTCGCCATGGGGCACGGACCA
>CALMOO010000869.1:6224-11185 GCA_937871705.1 uncultured Hymenobacter sp. | reverse complement strand
CCTATACCGTAGGTGTTCACTTCGTAGCCAAACTTGATTTCGGCTTCTACTTTGTCACCTTCCGTTACGGCTACGTAGCGCATGTTGTCGCCGAAGCGCACAAACTTGCCGCCCTGCCAATCGGCCCAGGCGCACGCCACGCGGCTCCAGATGCTGAGGCGCTCCTGCACGTCAGCGCTTTGCCAATGGCCTACTATCACCTTGCGGTTCAGACGCATGCGCGCGCCGATGAACCCAAACTCGCGGTCACCGTGCGCCGACTGGTTGGTGTTCATGAAGTCCATGTCGATGTCGCCCCACGGAATGTCGCGGTTGAACTGCGTGTGCAGGTGCGCCAGCGGCTTTTGCAGGATTTTCAGCCCGTTTATCCACATTTTGGCCGGCGAGAAGGTGTGCATCCAGGCAATCAGGCCCACACAGTTTTCGGTCGTGTTGGCCTCCTGCATCAGCTTATAAATCTCGGCTGGCCCGGTCAGCACCGGCTTATACACAATTTTAATGGGCAGCTTGGTACCAAGCTCCTGGGCAATTTGCTGCGAGTGCTGGGCTACCTGCTCCAGGGTCTCGGGACCGTAGAGGTGCTGGCTGCCCGTGATAAACCAAGCTTCGTACTGGGAAATGTCAATCATGGTGGTGAGAAGTAGCGCGGACTTTCAGTCCGCGAGGGGGGTAGGGATTAGGCGCGGACTACAAAGCCCGCGCTGCAGTATTATTGACCGTAGTAGGAAGTAGCACCGTGCTTGCGCTCGTAGTGCTTTTTAATCAGGGCGTCTTTCAGGCGAGGTACCTCGGCGCGCAACGTGGTGCTGAGGTAAGCCATGCGGGCGATTTCCTCGAGCACGGCACTGTTATACACCGCTTTTTCCACCGTTTTGCCCCAGGCGAAGGGCGCGTGGTTGCCCACGAGTATCATCTCGACTTCGCTGGGCGAAAGGCCGCGCTGCTGAAACTCGTTGATAATTTGCCAGCCTGTCTGATGCTCGTAGTCGCCCTGAATCAGCTCGTCGCCCATGGGCGGCGCGCAGGGCACGTCCACGGTCAGGGGGTCGGCGTGGGTCGTACCCAGAATCGGGATATCGAGCTGCGCCTGGGCCCAGGCCGTAGCGTAGGTGCTGTGCGTGTGCACAATACCCCCAATTTCGGTCCACTCTTTGAAAAGCAGTGCGTGGGTTTTGGTATCGCTGGAAGGCCGCTTAGTGCCTTCCACGATGTTGTTGTCAAAATCCACAATCACGATATCCTCCGGCTTGAGCGTGACGTAGGGCACGCCGCTGGGCTTGATGGCAAATACGCTGCGGTCGCGGTCAACTACGCTGGCGTTGCCAAACGTGAAGAGCACCAGCCCGAGCGCCGGCAACTGCATATTGGCCTCGTAGCAGGCTTGCTTTAGGTCTTGGTACTGGCTCATGCGGTGGTGATAGCGGGGGTTTCGGGTTCCATTACTGGCTCTTCCGACTGGCTAGTGGCGCTTTCCACGAACTTGCCGAAGCGCTGGTACTGCGCGTAGCGGGCGGCGTAGTCGGCCACGCGCACGGGGTTGGGCGTGTAGGTTTCGGCAAAGCCGCTACCCAGCGCCTTCTGCGAGGTGAGCACGTTAGGGTAGATGCCAGCAGCCACGGCCGCATACATGGCCGCGCCTAAGGCGGGCGCCTGCTCCGACACCGCAATCTTGATGGGCCGGTCGAGCACATCGGCCAGCGTCTGCATTACGAAGGCCGATTTCTTTGCTACCCCCCCTATGCCAATCACCTGCTTAATCGGAATACCTTCCTGCTCGAAACGCTCCACAATCTGCTTCGAGCCGTAGCAAATGGCTTCGACCAGCGCGCGGAAAATCTGCGGGGCCGAAGTGCCCATCGTCAGGTTCATAAGAGCGCCTTTGAGGCCTTGATTGGCGTCGGGCGTGCGGCGACCGTTCACCCAGTCAAGCGCCAATACACTTGATTCGGCGGGGTCAACCTCAGCGGCAGCCTGCGTGAGCTGGCGCAATAGGTTATCGCTCATTTCCTGGCGCAAGGCGGTCAGCTGCTCATTAGTTAGCACCTTCGACTGCGTCAGGCCAGCTTGCAGCGGCCACTCCAGCATCTGCCGGAACCAAGCCAGCAAGTCACCAAAAGCTGATTGCCCAGCTTCCAGGCCCAACATGCCAGGGATAACCGAGCCATCGACTTGGCCACAAATACCCGCTACCAAATGGCTACCAACCTCCGCGGTAGGTGCCACCACAATATCGCAGGTACTGGTGCCCATCACCTTCACCATAGAATAGGATTCTATCTCGCCAGCTACCGCGCCCGCGTGGGCATCGAACGAACCAACGGCCACTACCGTTTTAGTAGTCAGCCCCAAGCGCCTAGCCCATTCTTCCGATAAGTGCCCAGCTACTTGGTCGGCCGTGTAAGTTTCCGTGAATAATCGATTGCGTAAACCGGCCAGTTTTGGTTCGAGGTGGGTCAGGAACTCCTCGGGGGGTAGGCCGCCCCAGCTCTCGTGCCACATGGCTTTGTGGCCAGCGGCGCAGCGGCTGCGCTTGAAGCTAGCCAAGTCTTGGCCGGTGAGGGTCAGCGTCAGCCAGTCGCAGTGCTCCATCCAAGAATACGCGGCCTTGGCCACGGCGTCATCCTCGCGCACGATGTGCATGATTTTCGCCCAAAACCACTCCGACGAGTAGATACCGCCCTCGTACTTGGTGAAGTCTTCTCCGCCCCAAGTGCGGGCCTTGTGGTTGATTTCGGCTGCCTCTGCCAGCGCCGTGTGGTCTTTCCAAAGCACGAACAACGCATTGGGGTTCTCGGCAAACTCGGGCAGCATGCCCAGCAACTGGCCTTGCTCGTTTACGGGGCCAGGCGTCGAGCCAGTGGTGTCGATGGCCAGGCCCACAATCTGCTCGGCCGGCACCTTGGTGGCTACTTCCCGAATGGTGGTTTCGAGGCCTTCGAGGTGGTCAAGCGGGTGCTGGCGAAAGCGGTTTTTAGCGGGGTTGCAGTACTGGCCCTGCTTCCAGCGAGGGTAGTAATGCACAGCCTGTGCGATTTCGGCGCCTGAAGCAGCGTCCACGAGTAGTGCCCGCACCGAGTCGGTGCCGTAATCGAGGCCAATGACGTAGGCCGGCGTGGCGGTTTGTTCTGGCACGGTGGTGAGAATTATGAGAATTAATAGTGTAGTAGAATTACTTATCCTTGCGAGCGCTTCATAGCTACCTTATTTGCAGCATGTTGCGCTCGCAAGGACAACCTGATTTTTATTTGCGCACGCCAAACTTGTAGGCCGTAACGGTGTGGTACGTTTCGCCGGGCTTCAGCACGGTGCTGGGAAACTTAGGCTGGTTGGGCGAATCGGGGAAGTGCTGGGTTTCGAGGCAAAAGCCCGCGTGTTTGCCATACACTACCCCCCCTTTGCCGGTGAGGGTGCCATCGAGGAAGTTACCAGTGTAGAACTGCACACCGGGCTGGTCAGTAGTCACTTCCATGGTGCGGCCGCTGGTAGGCTCGTACACGGTAGCAGCCGAGTGCTGGCCGCTGGCTTGGTTCAGCACCCAGTTGTGGTCGTAGCCGCCGGGCACCTGCGCAATGCGCTCGCCAATGGCGTGGGGGGTAGTAAAGTCGAAGGGCGTGCCTTTCACGGGCTTCAGCTCGCCGGTCGGAATCAGGGTGGCATCGACCACGGTGTAGCGGTCGGCGGGCAGCGTTACCTGGTGCGCCAGCACGTCCTTGCTCCGGCTCAGGTCCAGGTTGAAGTACGTGTGGTTGGTCAGGTTAATGGGGGTGGCCTTGTCGGTCGTGGCAGTGTAGTCAATGCGCAAAGCATCGTCGTTGGTGAGCGTGTATACCACCGTCACGTTCAGGTTGCCGGGGTAGCCCTCTTCGCCGTCTTTACTCAGGTACTTCAGCGTGAGCGTTGGGCCATCGGCCGATACACCGGGGGTAGCCGCCCACACTTTCTGGTTGAAACCTACTGTGCCACCGTGCAGCGTGTTAGGCCCGTTGTTCTTAGCCAGCGAATACGTTTTGCCATCCAGCGTGAATTTGCCGCCCTTGATGCGGTTGCCGTAGCGGCCAATTAACGCCCCAAAATAGGGACTCGACTTACGGAACGCCGGGCTCTGGTAGCCGCTCACGTTGTCAAAACCTAGAATAACATCGCTGAGGCTCCCGCTCTTGTCGGGCACCAGCAAGCTAGTGAGCGTGCCACCGTAGTTGGTGATGGTAGCCTTTACGCCGTGGGCGTTGGTGAGGTCAAAAAGCCGCACCTCTACCCCATCGGTCGTTTTGCCGAACGACGCCGACGTGGCAGTAGACGCCACCTTGGAATTAGTAGCCGCCGAGTCAGTAGATGTCGTAGTAGTGGCGCTCGAATCGGCAGGCGCCTTGGTGGTGGCAGCCTCCTGGCTGGTGCTGGTTTTGTGGTCGCAGGCGGCTAGCAGCAGGGCGCTGCTCAGGCCAGTAGCCAACAGGCTATAACGGCGGATAATGGGCATTGGTGGGAGTGGAGAAAAAGAGGGGTTACAGTACACTCACTTTTTGGGTCAGCGTGCCCGCAGCTTGGCGCACCTGCACCAGATAGATGCCCGCGCCCAGCTTGGCCTCAACAGCCAGCGTGGTTTGCTGTGTCCCAAATTGCCGTCGGTACAGCGACTGGCCCTGCAAGTTAAACACCTCTATCGTGGTGGCGCCCGCCGCCGGTGTACTGCCCAGCTCCACGGTAAAGCTGCCCGCCGTGGCCGGCACGGGGTAAATAGTCACGTTGCGCAGACTAGCAGGGGTAGCCGCGGCTAGCGGGCTACTGAGCAGCGTGGGCGTCCAGCGCTGGCAGCCAAAGCCATTGTAGTACCATAGGCCTAGCTGCTGACCCGGCGTGGTCGAGCAGTTAGGCACCTCTACCACGTTATTGCCGGTGGCTGAGGTAAAGATGTACGTGCCATCGCTGGCGCGCTCAATAACGTACTGCTGGCACACGAGGCC
>CALMOO010000869.1:3659-6214 GCA_937871705.1 uncultured Hymenobacter sp. | reverse complement strand
CATTGGCGGCAAAGAGCTGGAGCTTGGTGCCAGCATCGGGCAGGCAGTTAATAACGTCCACGGCCAAGCCACCAAGCGCATTAGTGATTTTGTAGGCCCCCGCGCCAACCGGCGTCATGTCCCACTGCTGGCAGGTGAGGCCACTGGGCGTGCCTTGGGCCACCATCTGGCCCGATACACCGGTGCAGCCCCAGGCATCCCACACAAGACTGCTGTTTTGGTTGGTGATGGTGTAGCGGCCAGTGGCTAGCCAGTCGCGGCTCACGACGGGCCAGCCGGTGCTGCCCCAGGTGAGCTTGGCCAATCCTAGCTTGGGTGCGCCATTGTCGTAGCCATCGTAGAAGTGGTGGCTGAAATAGGTGACGCCATTCTCCGTAAAAATGCCCGTGTGGCCGGGACCCACGAAGCGGCCGGTACTGCTCACGAGCAAGGTCCCCCCGTTGTTATTTAAATCCACACCCGCTTGGTCGAGGTAAGGCCCGCCAGGGTTGGCCGAGCGGCCTACCTGGATGTGATAGGTGCTGGTGACGCCGTTGCAGCAAGTGCCGCGGTTCACAAAAAGGTAATAGTAGCCATTGTTATAAGCTACGTAGGAAGCTTCCACATCACCGTTAGCCACAGTGTACTGCGTGGCCGTGTTTAGGGGCTTGCCGGTAGTAGCGTCGAGCTGCGTGATGCGGATGCCCCCGAAGTACGAGCCGTAGGTTAACCAGAGGTTGTTGCTGGCATCGGCAAACAGCGCCGGGTCGATGGCATTGACGGCGCTGCTGGCGCTGGTCGAGATGACCTCGCCCTGGTCGGTCCACTTATAATTAGCAGCGCTGGGGTCGAGCGTTGGGTTGGTGGCTAACCCGATGGCTGACACCTTCGAGCCAAAGGTGGAGCACGAATAATACAAGTAGTATTTGCCATTCATAAACCGGCACTCGGGCGCCCAGAACGTACCCGCGAAGCCTGGCACCTTGGTATTTATCCAGCTGGGGTACGCCGTCTTGGTATACACCGACTTAGCATCGGTCCAGCTGATGAGGTCGGTCGAATACTTGCAGGCAATGCCGTCTCCGGTGCCGAACACCCAGTACGTATTGCCGCTCTTGACAATAGTCGATGGGTCATGGATGCCGAGCGCGCCTTGCAGCGCATAGGTTGGGAAGGCTAGCCACCCAGTGCAGAGCAGCACTAGCAGCAAGCGACCGGACCACCGGCTCCATCCTAATCGCAGTTGGCCGGGGGTAACAAGGAGAGTAGAAGATACTGGCATAAACCAACGTGTGAGTGGGTGGGAAAAGAAGCTCGGAAGCGACTCAGCTGCTTTCAGATACTGACAGAGCTGCCTCATTCAAAGAATCGCTGCAGATAGCCGTGAGCGATATACTACTATACTTAAGAAGGGCAGCACGGCCGGCTGGCTGTGCTGCCCTTCAATAGCAGCTTACCAACCTGGGTTTTGCTTGATGTTGGGGTCGATGTCGATGTCGTTCTGCGGGATAGGTAGCAGCGCCGACTTACCTAGCTGGAAGTTACCAAAATCATCATCCCGGCTTTTCAGGTCGTTGATGCCCGCTTGGTCGTTGAGCAGGCCCCAGCGCACAATGTCATACCAGCGTGTGCCTTCGCCACACAATTCAAGCGCACGCTCAGTGCGGATTTGAGCACGCATCTCGGCTTGCGTAAAGGTGCCCGTCAGCGAGGCTAGGCCTACCCGGTTGCGCACCTGGTTGATGAGGGGTAGGGCAGCCGATGGGTTGCCAAGCTCGTTTTGGGCTTCGGCCTGCATCAGCAGCACGTCGGCGTAGCGGATGATGCGGTAGTTAATGCCCGAGTTGAATACTTCATTCGCGCGGGTGCGGTCGTTCTGGTACTTGCGCCAGTATATCTGCGAGGGGTTGTAGCCGCGAGCCGTGAAGGTCATCCCGTACACGTTCTGGTCGGTGCTGATGGCGCTGAATAAGGAAATATCGCGCCGCGGGTCAATCATGTGCTTGGTTGTGCTACCCGGCGCCAGCGCAGTAGTCGAGTCCTTATAGGCCGTAAGCAGCCACTGGCGCGGCTGCACGTCGGCATACGTCACGCCGGGAGGGCCAAAGAAGTTGGGCCGGTCATAGCCTTCTGATGAGGCCGAGTTGTCTTGGCCCTGGCCTACTTCGGCCACCGCGGCCGAGTACTGCACTTCAAACACCGACTCACTGTTGTTCTCGTTCGTATCCGTGAAGTTGTCGAGGTAGCTAGGCACCAGCGAGTACTGGTTAGAAGCAATAATCTGGGTGAACAGTGCTGATGCTTCCGTGTATTTATGCTGCATCATATACGTTTTGGCGAGCAAGGCCTGCGCCGCCCCCTTCGTTACCCGGCCCTTGTCGGCGCCACTGTAGGAAAGCGGCAAATCTGGAATAGCTGCCAAGAGGTCGGCTACTACCTGAGCCGACGTTTGGTCCTGAGTAGCCTGCATGGGGCGGGTGCTAGCCGTCGACTCGGTAAGAATCAAGGGCACGTTACCAAACAGATACGCCAGGTCGAAATACATCAGCGCCCGTACAAAGCGGGTTTCGCCTAGC
>CALMOO010000869.1:1254-3649 GCA_937871705.1 uncultured Hymenobacter sp. | reverse complement strand
GGTTTTGACACCGTAGGCTCCGATCTGGTCCACCATCTCCGAGCCGCCGATTTTCTTCTGATACTCAGCGATGTCAGAACGCAGCCGCTTCTCCCGCGCCTTCAGCGCAGCATCCATGGTAATGTCCGGAATGTGAGTTAACGCTTGGTTGGTGCGGAAAACAGTCCGGTAGTAGTCATTCCAAGCATAGGCCGAAATGAAGAAGTTGTTGTTCGGCTGAATGAAGCGCGTGAAGTTGGCCAGCTCCACAAAAGGGCTTTGGCTGTACGACTCATCCGAGCGTGGCACAGTCATGAACTGCCAACTGTGGCCGTAGCAGCCGTACTGCTGCACGCCGGAGTAGCAGGCGTTTACGCCCTTAGTAGCATCGTCCGCAGTTCTCCAAAACTGGTCGGTGGTCGGCGCGTTCGGGTTGGTTTTATCCAGCAAGTCCTTCTGGCAGCTGGTAGCCATCAAGAGGCCCCCCGCCAGCAAGAGCGTAGAAATTTTGTGGGATTTCATAAAAAGAAGAGAAAAGACGGTTGCTCCTAGGCTGCCGGCCGCCCCCGGCTGCCCCCAAGAAAATTAGAAGTTTACCTGCACGCCACCCGTGAAGGTCCGCACGTTGGGGTAGGAGCTGTTATCAACGCCCCGCCCGAAGAAGCCTGTGCCCGTAATCTCCGGGTCGAAGCCCGAGTACTTCGTGAAAGTCACGAGGTTGCGAGCCGTTACGTAGAAGCGAACGCTGCCTTGGCTGGTAATTTTAGTAGTCAAGACCCTCGGCAGTGTGTAGCCCAGCTGCACGTTCTTGAGGCGTAGGTAAGCGCCCGATTCCAGCCAGCGGGTCGTGTTGTATAGCGCGTTGGAAGCAGCAGCCAAGCCCAGGTTGCCAGCACCACCGCCTTGCAGCAGGCGGGGGGTAGTGGTCGAAGGGTTGGTTGCCGACCACGGAATAACGTCGGCTTCGTAGTTGGTTGGGCCGTTATAGCTTTCTAGAGCAGCCTTAGCCGTGTTGTAGATGTTGTTGCCCCACACGCCCTGGAAGAACACCGATAAGTCGAAGCCTTTGTAGGCACCATTCAGGTTCAGGCCGTACTGTATTTTCGGAATGGGGCTGCCCACAAATACGCGGTCGCTGTTATCAATTTTGCCGTCGCCATTCACATCCTGGTACTTCACGTCGCCGGGCGAAGCGTAAGGCTCAATGGTAGTGCCAGCGGCATTCTTGTAGTTATCCACTTCGGCCTGCGTTTGGAAAATGCCCTGAAACGGAATCAGGAAGAAGGCTCCTACCGGCTGCCCCACTACCGTGTTCGTGAGAAGCTGGGCATCTACGAGTGCGCCAGCATTAGGCAGCGCCGTTACGCGGTTGCTGAGGGTAGTCAGGGTAGCGTCAATGCCGTACGTGAACGCCTTCTTGTTCTCGTGGTAACCCAGGGCCAGTTCAAACCCTTTGTTTTGCAGGTTACCTGCATTTTGAAACAGCGCCTGGCCAAAGTTGCCCAGGTAAACCGGCAGCGTCACGGGAGCCAGCGCCTTACGGGTTTCGGAGATGTAGTAATCCGCCGACAGCGTGATGTGGTCGTTGAGGAAGCTTACGTCGAGGCCGGCGTCCTTGGTGTAGCGCTCTTCCCACTGAATGTCGGGGCTATTGAGTGCCAGCTGCGTCGAGCCGGTCACAATAGTTTGCGCGGTGCCTAGTACGTAGTTAACGTTCTGCGCTATTACCGCCGAAGTCAGGTAGGAGTTCGGCAGCTGGTCGTTGCCGTTCACCCCGTAGCTGGCCCGCAGCTTTAAGTTGTTGATGAAGGGAACGGCATTCTTGAAGAAGTCTTCTTCGCTGATACGCCAGCCCAGCGAGCCCGCCCCGAAGTTGCCCCAGCGGTGGTCGGGCGTAAACCGCGACGAGCCATCGCGCCGGAAGCTAGCCGAAGCCAGGTAGCGGTTTTTATAGTCGTAGGTGGCCTGCGTAAAGTACGAGCGTCGCGCGTTCTCATAGCTGCTACCCCCCACTACCCCCGGAGTAGCGCCCGCACTCAGCTCAAAGTAGTACTGCGGCGAGGTGGTAAAATTCTGGGTCTGAGCGTTGATGTTGTGCTGGCGGTAGCGCTGCTCCGAGTAGCCCGCTATTACGTTCACGTGGCTGTCGCCGAAGGTTTTGTTGAAATTCAACGTATTCTCCGCCATCATGAAGTAGTCGTAGCCCAGATATTCCGTCAAGCTGGAAATAGTGTTCGGCGTGTTCTGCCGAATGGTACCAGTCCGCGAGGCATCCGAGTTGCTGTAGGTGTGGCCATCCAGCGCCAGGTTCACCGTCTGCACCCCGTCGTGCCGGATGTCGGCTATGATGCAGCCTAGCGCCGAGGTGACGCCCGGGAAGCGCGGCACCAGCGCCGCCTTCATGCCGACGTCCAGG
>CALMOO010000869.1:0-1244 GCA_937871705.1 uncultured Hymenobacter sp. | reverse complement strand
CAGCCGATAAGTCAGGTTGTTGAGTATCGAGTACTCTGCCACGATATTACCTGCCGCCCGGTTGTCCGACTGCTTGCGCGTTAGCAAAGCCTGCGCCCCAATTGGGTTGGTGGAGAACGTGTTCAGCGTGGGCGAGCCATAGCCGTAGCCACTGTCGGTAGTGGGGTCGTATACTGGCACGCTGGGAATAATCGTCAGCACGTCGATAAAGGGCGTGCCATTGAGCAGCGTCGTATTGATGTGCGTCAATTGCAACTGCTCTTGCAGCTTGAAGCGGCCGCGGCGGAAACCTGAGTTGAGACGCAAGCTATAGCGCTCGAAATCAGGGCCCTTAACGATACCTTGCTGATGAAAGTAGTCAGCCGAAACCAGGAAATTATTAGAGCTTTTCTCGCCAGTCGTACCGCCCGAGAAATTCATGTTGTAATCCTCTACCCGGCCAGTATGGAAAAATTCCTTCTGCCAGTCCGTATCAATATTTGGGTTGAAGGCTCCGCCGGCCCCTTTTACAGCACCAGCTAAGCTATTCTGGCCATTGTTGAGAGGGTCTAGCCCAGCATTGGTGTAGGCGAGCACGGCCCGGTCGGCCCACTCACTGGCATTAGTTAGCTTGTAGCGCTTAGACAGGTTATCAACGCCGATATAGGCGTTCGCAGCGATAGCAGTAACCCCAGATTGACCTTTTTTAGTTGTAATAACAATTACCCCGTTGGCACCCCGCGAGCCGTACACGGCCGTGGAAGAAGCATCTTTCAAAACCGTGAGGGTAGCAATATCATTGGGGTTTAGGTCACGGATGTTATCCGTCCACAGCCCATCAATTACATATAGTGGGTTGCTGGCGCTGTTACCTAAGCCGCCAATACCTCGGATGGTTATGACTGGTGTATCGCCGGGGCCGCCGGAGCTTTGCACCTGCACACCGGCTACCCGGCCCTGAATGGCCTGGGTAGCAGTGGCTACCGGCGCTTTCACGGCCTCTTTCACGTCAGCTTGCGAAACGGCGCTGCTTACGTTCTGGCGGTTTTCAGTCAGGTAGCCTACTACCACTACATCCGAGAGCGACTTGGCGTCGGGTGCTAAGGCAATGCTTACTTCGGTGCGGCCGCCCACTGCTACTTCCTGCGTAGCATAGCCCACAAAGGAGAATACCAGCGTCGCGCCATCTGGCGCTTCAATGGTATAGCGGCCATCGGCATTGGTTTGGGTGCCCACGCTGGTGCCCTTCACGATAACGTTGACGC
>CALMOO010000868.1:1411-2218 GCA_937871705.1 uncultured Hymenobacter sp. | reverse complement strand
ACATTGGGCCCGGCGCGGGTATCCACGGCGGCCACATCGTAGCCGAGGGTACGCCCGAAGCCATCTTCAACTCGGGCTCGCTCACCTCCGACTACCTCAGCGGCAAGCGCCACATCGAGCTGCGCAAAAAGAAGCGGGTAGGGGAGGGTAAAGAGCTGGTGTTGAAGGGCGCCAAAGGCCACAATCTCAAGAATGTGACGGCCAAGTTTCCCCTGGGCAAGCTTATCGCCGTGACGGGGGTAAGCGGCTCGGGCAAGTCGTCGCTCATTCACGACACGCTGTACCCAATTCTGAATCAGCACTTTTTCAATGCCCACCGCGAGCCGCTGGCCTACGGCACCTTGGAAGGGTTGGAGTTGATTGACAAAGTGATTGAGGTAGACCAGTCACCAATTGGCCGCACACCGCGCTCGAACCCTGCCACGTATACCGGCGTGTTTACCGAAATTCGGCAGCTATTTGCCGAGATGGCGGAGGCCAAAATCCGGGGCTACGGTCCCGGTCGCTTCTCCTTCAACGTGAAGGGAGGGCGTTGCGAAACCTGCGAAGGCGCGGGCATCCGCACCATCGAGATGAACTTCCTGCCCGATGTGCATGTGCCCTGCGAAACCTGCAAAGGCCGCCGCTACAATCGTGAAACCCTGGAAGTACGCTTTAAAGGCAAGTCCATCACCGATATCCTGGACATGACGGTGGAAAAAGCCGTGGAGTTCTTCGAGTTTCAGCCGCGCATCCTGCGAAAAATTAAGACTTTGGCTGATGTGGGCCTGGTCTACCTCACGCTGGGCCAGCAGGCTACAACAATCT
>CALMOO010000868.1:0-1401 GCA_937871705.1 uncultured Hymenobacter sp. | reverse complement strand
GCCCAGCGCGTGAAGCTCGCCACCGAGCTGAGCAAAAAGGACACTGGCAAGACCTTCTACATCCTCGACGAGCCGACTACTGGCCTGCACTTCGAGGACATTCGCCACCTGGCCGACGTGCTGCACAAGCTAGCTGACAAGGGCAACACCGTGCTCATCATCGAGCATAACTTGGACCTCATTAAAGTAGCCGACCACGTCATCGATATTGGGCCCGAAGGCGGTGGAGGTGGGGGTAGCATCGTGGCCCAGGGCACGCCCGAGCGAGTGGCTAAGGCCGGCAAAGGCTACACCGCCCGCTTCCTGGCCGAGGAACTGAAGACGAGCAAGTACGCGTAAAGTCAACGAGTTGCTGCGAGCAAGAACAAAAGGAAAACAGCCACCTGGCAAGGGTGTCCGTTTTCCTTTTGCTGTTTTCTCCTGCGCCGGTTTGCAGCCCTACCCCTGGCTTGCGGCACTAGGCAGCCTGAGGCCGTCCTTACTGTTAAACAAGGCTGCGAAATAGCTGTTTTGTAGCAGGCTATTATTAAATAAATTATATTGCTGTTATTGACTACCGAAACGTGGAGATGCTGCTGCGTAGGACGGCCGAAAACAGGCTGTTCAATTCAACTCTTTTTCTTACCGCTAAACTAATTTTGTATATCTTTATTTATCAAAGTTATGTGAAGCTAGTTGTCTATAAGATGACCCTGAATTTTAAGTTCTAGGTTGAATAAAGACCTGATTGTCCTACAGTGATTTTATATACTAACAAGCATGAATGAGAGGCAAGTAGCATTAAGCTTATAAGCTGAAATCTGGTTTTTGAAAACCAGATTTATAAACAAAGTTATATTTGATAAATTATCATCTTACCTGAGTATCTGCTAGTTGAAACCTGGAGGTAAGGGGGCTGCCGGCCTACCCCCCTTACCGCAGTGAGCCAGCTCAGACAGGAAAAGCTGCCCAGCTGTGCGGCGCTTAGTACACTCTTTCTCCCGCGGCGGCTACGCGGCCCTTCTCCTTCCATGAGCACCCCGAATACCTTAAAAACCGAACTATACGAACTGGTGAAGGCCGATGCGGCCATCTTCGACTTCTTACAGGATAAATCACTCGATGGCCTCTGGTACTGGAACTTGCAGGCGCCCGAGAGCGAATGGGTGAATGCCAGATTTTGGCAAACGCTTGGCTATGGCCCTGACTACGTGCCTGCCGACCCGGCCGCCTGGCGCACCCACATGCACCCCGACGACCTAATCGAGGCCCGGCAACTGGTGGCTGCCTGCCTGCGCGACCCCAACGGCACTTACGAGCAAGTGGTGCGCTACACCCACCGAGACGGCTAGACGGTGTGGCTGCGGTGCCAGGGCATGCTGCTGCGCGACGCCACTGGCGCGCCTACCCGCATGCTGGGGG
>CALMOO010000867.1 GCA_937871705.1 uncultured Hymenobacter sp. | reverse complement strand
GTACAAGCCTTTATCCGAGGTGATGGCGCTGCTACCCCCCTGCGGCAGTTCGTTGGGCTTGGCTACGTAGGCGATGCGTACCTGATAGGTGTGGTCGCGGGTATAAGCATGGTCGAGCGTGATGCTGAGCTGGCGCTTATCGTACTTGTAGGTAAGATTTTTATCGCCCTTCTCGCCTACTAGCTGCACCGCTTTTACCTCAAAGCCCTTGGCATCGAGCACCAGTGTGCTTTGCGGATAGAAATGGGGCCGCAAGGTGAGTACTGCAGTGCCCAGCAGGTATTGCTTGGTCCAGTCGAAGCGTACGTCGAGCTTAGTATTCACTACATCGCTAAGCTGTGGTGCAGTAGCGTGCACCGGGGCATCGGGCGGCAGCCAAGATGGCACAACGATGCCGGCAGCGGCTGGGGCAGCTTCAACTGGGGTAGGACTGCTTTTTTTGTCTCCTGCCTTACTCTTACTGCCGGCCTGCTGGCCGAGCGTTGTGAAACTCAATAGACAAAACCACAGAAAACTAGCGTAAAACGGATGTTTCATAGAAAAGCGTAGGCAGGAACGCGGCAGCAAGTTCCGCAAGAAACGGCGATTTAACTTACCTTTAACCCCGCTTCGGCTGCTTTGGCCGGCTCTTTTATGGTTCAAATTAGCACTGGCCCTGCCCACGGCTGGGAAGTGGACTTCCGCACCACTGACTCCATAACGCTTAATGGTCAGCCTTTTGCCTGGGACCTTGCCCCTTTGGGCGATGGGCGCTACCATGTGCTGCACAATGGCAATCCTTATAATGCCGAGGTACTGGCTGCTGATTATGCGACCAAATCCTTTGTACTAAAAATTAATGGCCAGCGCGTTGAACTACAGGCTAAGGACCGGTTTGACCAACTGCTCGACCGCATGGGCCTGAGCAGCGCGGCGGCAACGAAGGTGAACGAGCTAAAAGCGCCAATGCCGGGGCTTATCGTAGACATCAGGGTGCAGCCCGGCCAAACGGTGCAGAAGGGTGACCCGCTGCTGGTACTGGAAGCCATGAAGATGGAAAATATTCTGAAAGCGCCAACCGACGGCCTCGTAAGCGGCATCAAGGTTGAGTTGCGCGCCAATGTGACGAAAGGGCAAGTACTGGTACAATTTGCGTAGCTACTACTCTACCGCTGGCTTTGAGTAGTGAGCTTGTGTAGCAGCGGGCCTGGCCCTACCCCCACCCAAAACACCCTAAGTAGATTACTTAACGAAGCTTAACAGCCTTCTTTGCTTTGACTTACAAACGAATCTTACTAAAGCTCAGCGGCGAGGCGCTAATGGGCCAGCAGCAATACGGCATCGACGCCGAGCGCTTGATGCAGTACGCCGCCGAAATCAAAGCAGTAGCTGTGGATGGCGTAGAGATAGCCGTCGTTATCGGGGGCGGCAACATCTACCGCGGCGTGCAGGCCGAGCAATTTGGCCTCGACCGCGTGCAGGGCGACTACATGGGCATGCTGGCCACAGTCATCAACTCGATGGCTTTGCAAAGCGCGCTGGAAAAAATGGATGTGCCAACGCGCCTGCTTTCGGGCCTTACCATTCAGCGCGTGTGCGAGCCGTATATCCGCCGGCGCGCCATGCGGCACCTGGAGAAAGGCCGGGTCGTAATTTTTGGCGCGGGCATTGGCTCGCCCTACTTCACTACCGATTCGGCAGCCTCGTTGCGCGCCATTGAGATTGAAGCCGACGTAGTGCTCAAGGGCACGCGCGTAGACGGCATCTACTCGGCCGACCCGGAGAAAGACCCTACTGCGGTTCGCTACTCCCACATCACGTTTGATGAGGTGATGGAGAAGAACCTGGGCGTGATGGACATGACGGCTTTTACGCTGTGCAAAGAGAATAATTTGCCCATTATTGTGTTTGATATGAACACGCCGGGCAACCTGAAACGCCTGCTAGCGGGCGAAAACCTCGGCACGCTGGTAGATGGTGGCACGAGCGCGCCGCGCGGCGGAACGGGAAGCGCTACGCTACTCGAACCCACAGATAACAGCTTCGGGGCATTGGCAGGCAATCAGTCTGAGCAAGCCTGATTGACCTTGTGATGCAGCGTGCTTTTTAAGTTGATTGAAGCCGGCGAGCTACGCAATTTTGCACTTCGGAGTGACTTGCGCGTTGCCATGAATTCGCTACTTCACAGCTCTTCCTTTTCAATTCCTAATTTTTTCTAACAGTGGACGAAGAAATTCAATTTTACCTCAGCGACGCCGAAGAATCGATGGGTAAAGCGGTGACGCACGTAAGCGTGGAAATGGCCCGCATTCGGGCCGGTAAGGCCTCACCCGCCATGCTCGACAGCCTGCGGGTAGATTACTATGGCACGCCCACGCCAGTAGCACAAATAGCTAATATTTCGACCCCAGATGCGCGTTCACTGCTGATTAAGCCCTGGGAGAAAAATATGGTGAGCGAGATTGCGAAGGTTATTAAGAACAGCGACCTGGGCCTGAACCCAGTTTCGGATGCCGATGGTATTCGCCTTAATATTCCGCCCATGACGGAAGAGCGCCGCCGCGACCTCGTGAAGCAAGCCAAGAACGAAGCCGAAAGCGGCAAGGTGCGCGTGCGCGGCATCCGCAAGGATGTGAACGAAGCGCTGCGCAAGTTGCTAAAAGACGGTGCTGCCGAAGATGCCGTGAAGGATGCCGAAGCCAAAGTTCAGAAGTACACCGATGCCCACATCGTGGACGTAGACAAGCTCTTTGTTAAGAAAGAGTCAGAAATCATGAATATCTGAGGTATACTTCCTCAAGTGACACTAAAAAAGGGTGGCTCCGCATGGAGCCACCCTTTTTTAGTTATTGATAAAGCTTGTGCACTAGAATGTGCTGAGCTACAGCGTCGGGCACCAGATAGCGGATACTGTGCCCCGCCCTGATGCTGGCTCGAATAAACGTAGCTGACACATCAAGCAAAGGCGCTTGAACTACCCGGAGGCGCGGAAACCCCGCGAGGGGGGGTAGGGCTGTACCAGGGCGTGGATAAACATATAAATCAAACTCGTGCTGCAGCCGGTCGGCCTCGCGCCAGCGGGGTAGGCCCACCAAATTATCGGCGCCCATTAGCAGCACAAAGGTGTGGCCGGGGTGGCGGGCCTGTAGCGCATCGAGGGTGGCGATGGTGTAGCTAGGGCGGGGTAGGCTAAGCTCGATTTCCTCGGCACGCAGGCGGGAGTTGTCGGCAACTGCCAGCTGGAGCAAGGCCAAACGCTGGGTTTCGGGCAGCAGCTCCTCCCCTACTTTGAATGGGCTTTGTGGCGAAACTACCAGCCAAACCTCGGCTAAGTCGGTGCGCGTGGCAAAGTGCTCGGCCAGAATGAGATGGCCAGTATGCACGGGGTTGAAGGAGCCGAATAGCAGACCTATGCGACGCGGCGCGTCAGCTTTGGCCCCTACCCCCTCCGCCGGGGCAAACTGGTTCATACCGTTTCGGGCACCGAACTGATGAAGCTACGCACAAGTTGCTCAGCTTGGGCAACAGCTTCTTCCAGCTTATCATTAACTACTACCTCATCGAACTTATCTTCGAAGGCAAGCTCAAAAGTAGCTTTATACACCCGTGAGGATATGCTGGAGGTAGAGTCGGTGGCACGAGCAGTAAGGCGCTGAGCTAAGGCTTCGATAGACGGCGGGCGCACAAAAACAGCGAGCGCCCGGTCTTTGTAGAAGTCTTTGATGCTGAGACCACCCTTCACATCTACATCGAGGATGGCGTGCTTGCCTAGCGACCAAATACGCTCAATTTCTGATTTGAGCGTGCCGTAGAACGCACCTTCATACACCTCTTCCCACTCGACGAACTCATCGTGGCGAATTTTCTCTTGGAATTCGGCTACCGAGATAAAATGGTAGTCTTTGCCATTTACCTCTGCCCTACCCCGGCGGTCGCGGGTGCAGGCGGAGATGGAGAAACTGAGTTGGTCGGGCAGCAACTCCATGAGTCGGTGCACGATAGTCGTTTTGCCAGCGCCCGAGGGCGCCGAGAACACAATGATTTTGCCCTGCATAGGGCTGCAAAGCTAGGCTATTTCAGCTTGCAAGCGCGCCATGATGGCGTGCGGCAAGGCCGAAGGGGCCTGTTTACGGTTCACTTTCTGGTTGAGAAAGCCGATAAACACCTGCTGCTTCTTGATGTCATCGAAGCACGGTGAGCAATCATCGGCGTGGTTGACGAGGTAATCCTCATCTTCTTCGGCGAGCGCCCGGCCCTCCAAAAGCTGGTCTAGTACAATGTTCACGCGGTCGCAGTCGGCGCCTTTGTCGAGGGTAGTGGCAAAGGGGACCAACAGATTGGTTGTAGTAGCGGTAGCTTCCATGAGAGTCGAGAAGGGGGTTAGAAGGTGAGAAAAATACAAGAGCGACAGACTTATTCGTCGTCTTCGTCCCTGTTGGCGGCATCAACGGCCGAATTTGCATCATCGTTCCCGTATCCCATCGAAGAAGCATACATTTCTAGCTTCTCCTTGAGGAAATTGCGGGCTCGGTGCAGGCGTGAGCGCACGGTGCCAATGGGAATATCCAGCACCTTGGCCATCTCCTCGTAGGTGAAGCCTTCTAAGTCACACAAGATGATAACTGTCCGAAAATCAACGGGTAGCGAATTCAACGCACTTGCTACCTCATCACCGATAAGGTCGCGCGTAGACTGCTGGCGCAGGTCGGATGAGGAGGCGCCGGTTTCGGCATCGCCTTCTACTTCATCAGGATTATAATATCCTTCAATTTCACTATAATCGACCTTTGCCGGCTGCTTGCTTTTTTTCCGAAAATCGTTGATGAACGAGTTTTTCAGAATACGAAAAAGCCACGCCTTGGCGTTGGTGCCCGGCTCGAAGTACTCAAAAAAGCGGTACGCCTTGAGGTAAGTTTCCTGCACGAGGTCGTTGGCATCATCCTCATCGAGGGTGAGGCGGTAGGCGAAGTTGTAGAGCGGGTCGAGCACAGGCATTAGCTCGGCCTTGAAACGCCGGTCTTTTTCCTCTTTGCTCAGCTTAACCCGTTCGGGAGAGTCGCTCATGGTAGGTAGGTTGGGCAGAATGATAGAAGCCAATTGCTTGAAAACAGCCCGGCGCTGGGCAAAAGTAACAATAGTAGCAGCGGCTTAGCTAGGGCAGCGCAGCTTCCGTTCGCCAGCCACTACCAGAAAGCCGTAGCCAAACACAAATAAGTTGTACCCAATTTGTAGTTCGAGTAAGGAATCGACGAGCATGGCTACGCCTAAAACAAGCACGAACTGCCGTAGGTACGGATTTTGCCGCTGCCTGGGTTGCATCAGAGGCCATAGTAATGCCGCTAGCCACAAACCCAGCCCCAGCGCGCCCCCTGCTACGAGGTAGTGTACGTACTGGTTATGCGTCATGGCGCGGTTTTGCTGCTGCAGGCCGTAGTCGCGCCAAGTATACTGGCTTAGCATGGCATTCTCTACATCGGCAGGCCCTACCCCCAGCCAGGGGTGCTGGGCAATAATAACCTCTGCCGTTTGCCAAGCCACAAGCCGGCGCGAGGCCGAAAGGTTGTTAAGGTCGTGGCCCTCCTCGTATTGCAAGAAGTCCCAGTGCGTAGCGGCCAGCCGGTCCTGGATGGCTTTGAGCTGGCTGGCTCCGGCTAATGCTACCCCCATGCCAGCCAGCAG
>CALMOO010000866.1:3542-4010 GCA_937871705.1 uncultured Hymenobacter sp. | reverse complement strand
TTGGTAGCCCAGGTGTAGCAAGTGGCCGTGCAGCACCGTGATGTCGGAAAAGCCAACCACCCACTTAGGATGTTGGGCGAAAGTGCTGAAATCCAGCTCATCAACGAGCCGGGCGGTGCCGTAGCCGCCTTTGGCGCAGAAGATGGCCCGGATGCCGGTATCATCGAGCTGGCGCCGCAAGTCGCGCCGCCGCAGCTCGTCGGAGCCGGCAAACTGGTGGCTTTCGGCCCCAATGCTTTCGCCCAGCACCACCTCCAGGCCCCAACTGGTGAGGGTTTGTACCGCGGTGGCTACTTCGGCGGAGCTGATTTTGCGAGCGGTGGCCACCAGCGCAACGCGCTGGCCAGGTTGAAGAAAGGGGGGCGCAGTAGCAGGCATAAGCAAAGCAAAAATTGACTTGCAAATAACGCAACCGGCTTGCGGAAGGGGGTAGGCGCCCGCGCCGCAACGCGCCGGCCACGCCAGCCG
>CALMOO010000866.1:0-3532 GCA_937871705.1 uncultured Hymenobacter sp. | reverse complement strand
GTGATTCTAAATCAGTATACTTAATATCCTGCTCCTCTCATGAAAACACTTTTCCACTTTCTGCTGGCGGCGCTGCTGCTCGTGGCCCCGCGTCTGGCTTCGGCCCAGCTGGCGCCCATCGATACGGCGCGCGGGCGCTACTATCAGCCGGTTTTTGCCGGCGCAACCGTCACCAGCAACGTGGTATACGGCTCGGCCACTACGCTTTTGGGCACCACGCAGCAGCTGGTAATGGACATCTACGAGCCGGCTGGCGACACGGTGAAGCGCCGGCCGCTCCTCATCTTTGCGCACCAGGGCGGGTTTATAACTGGCTCGAAAACTGATGCTTACATGGTGAATATCTGCACGCGCATGGCGCGGCTGGGCTACGTCGCGGCCAGTATCGAGTACCGGCTGGGCTTTCCGCTCACCGGCTTCCCCAGTGCGCTGACGGATACGGTGGGGCTAGAGCAGGCCGCCATCCGGGGTATGCAAGACATGCGCGCCGCCGTGCGCTTCTTTCGCCAGGATGCTGCTACCGCTAAGACCTACCGGGTGCACAGCAACTACATCGTGGCAGCTGGCTCGTCGGCGGGCGCATTTATCGCCCTCGAAATGGGCTACTTAGATAAAGCCAGCGAAGTGCCCGACTACGTAGGCCTGGCGTCGCTCGGCGGCATTGAGGGCGCTAGCGGCAACCCCGGCTTCAGCAGCGCCGTGGCCGCCGTGCTCAACCTGAGCGGCGCCACTCAAAACCCCAGCATCATCGAGGCCGGCAACGTGCCCCTGTGCAGCGTGCACGGCACCGCCGACCCCACCGTACCCTACTTTCAGGGCCGTATTGGCGCTAGCCTACCCCCCAAGTATGTGTATGGCAGCGGCCGCCTCAACCCTCGCGCTACCGCCGTGGGCGTGCCCAACGTGCTGCGCACTCTCAAAGGCGCCGGCCACATTCCCTTCGAAAGAAACGCCACCTACGCCGACACGACTTTCTGGACCATCCGTGATTTTCTGCGGCCTTTGCTGCGGCAGGCTGGTACCGCGCTGGCGGCCAAGCCGAGCGCCCTACCCCCCTCGGCAGTGCAAGCCTACCCCCTCCCGGCTCAAGAAGCCGTGCAGCTCACCCTGCCCACAACGTGGCCTCAGCTCGGCGAAGCTCAACTACTGGACATGACTGGCCGGGTGGTGCGCCGGCTTGTGCCTGCTGCCCAGCAAGTGCAGCTGCCACGCGGCACGCTGGCGCCCGGCATTTATTCTTTAAAATTTGCGGGGCAAGCGCCGGTGCGGATAGTGTTTGAGTAAGGGAAAGCAAACTTTCAGTTGCTACACGCCCACTACTTCAGTTTCCAGCGCGTCGAGCACGCGTTGCTTCCAGGCCTGAAATTCGGGGCAGGTGCGGCGGCGCGGGCGGGGCAGGTCGATGGTGAGCGTCTGGTTGATGCGGCCCGGGTGGCCGTGCAGCACCACCACGCGGTCGCTGAGCACGAGGGCTTCTTCTACGTCGTGCGTCACCAGCAGCAGGGTAGGGGTAGGGCGGGTATCGGCCCAAATGTCGAGCAAGTGGTCTTGCAGCTTGGTTTTGGTGAACGGGTCGAGGGCGCTAAACGGCTCATCGAGCAGCAGCAGCGCCGGCTGCGCCACTAGAGCCCGCGCAATGGCCACCCGCTGCGCCATGCCGCCTGACAGCTGCCGGGGCAGTGCCTCGGCAAACGCCGTGAGCCCTACCCGCTCCAGCACGGCCGCGGTGCGGCTGGCCTGCTCGGCCGCGGGCAGGTGCATGATGCCAAAGCGCACGTTGTCGCGCACTGTCAGCCAGGGCATCAGGCGCGGCTCCTGGAAGATGACGCCCACGGCCGGGTGCGGGGCCGTGAGGGGCTCGCCTTCGAGCAGCACGCGGCCGGTGCTGGGCCGTTCTAGCCCCGCCACAATGCGCAGCAGCGTGCTTTTGCCGCAGCCACTGGCGCCCACCAGCGTCACGATTTCGCCCGCTTGCAGGTGCAGGCAGATGTTGGCGAGCGCCACTAGGCCCCCGTCAAACTGCTTGCCGATGTGACTGAGTTGAAGCATTTCTAATTGATAGTTTTATCTGTTATTGGCGCGCTGCGCTCGCAAGGCCAGCCGTTGTTAACTAGCGTTCGTGCCATGCGTATCCTGCCAGCGCAGCAGGCGGCGACCAAGCTGTGTTAGCAGCGCATCGGTGCAGCGGCCCAGCACCGCAAACAGCAGAATGCTGGCCAGTATGGTTTGGGGCCGGCCAGTCATCTGCCCATCTATCAGCAAGAAACCCAGGCCTTTATTGGCGCCCATAATCTCGGCAGCCACCACAAACATCCAGCCCAGGCCCAGCCCGTTGCGCAGCCCCACAAAGTACGCGGGCAGCGTAGCCGGCAAAAACACCCGCCGCACCAGTGCCAGCCCCGAGAGCCGGTACACGCGCCCCACTTCCACCAGCTTGCGGTCGACGTTCTGAATACCGCTCATCACCCCCAGATACACCGGGAAAAACACGCCCACCGCAATCAGCACCACCTTGGAGGTTTCGTAAATGCCCATCCACAGGATGAACAGCGGCACCCAGGCCAAGGACGGAATATTGCGCAGACCTTGCAGCAGCGGGTCGAGCAGGCGGCGCATCAGTGGCAAGTAGCCGGTGAGTGCCCCCAGCACCGTGCCCAGCGCACCACCCAGCCCAAAGCCCAGCGCCACCCGCCCCAGCGTGATGCCCAGGTGCTGCCACAGCTCGCCAGTACGCGCCAGCACCCCAATGGTCGCCAGCACCTTGGTGGGGGCCGGCAGCAGGTTGGGGGGTAGGGCACCGACGCGGGCCAGCACCTCCCACGCGCCCAGCAGCAGCAGGGGCAGCACCGCGCCCAGCGGCCACTGCCAGCGGCGGGCGGGCCGCGGCGCGTTGGTGGCCTGCGCGGGGGGTAGGGGCGTAGTTAAGGTGAGGGAATCAGCCATAAAAAACATGATAATCGGCCTAACGGCTCAAACAGTTAGCTACTAGCTCAGTGTGCCGCTACCGGCTTGGCTACGAGCTTAGCCACATACTGCGGGTCAATTAGTTCGCCCACGGTCTTTTGCACGTTCACGTTAGTATCGATGGTGCCGCTTTTTTTAAGCACGTCGCCGGCCGCCGCGATGGTAGCGCGCTGCTGGGCGCCAAATTCGATGTTAGAAAAGTCAGTCCGTTCCAGCTGCTTAGCGGCCACGGCGGGGCTCAGCTTCGCCTCGGTAGCCAGCGTTTGCTGCAGCTCGGCGGGGTGCTGGCGAGCCCAGGTGCGGGCCTGCTCGTAGGCGCTCAGCACCTCTGCTACCAGCGCTGGGTGCTGCTGCGCAAATTCCTGGCGCACATTGAGCACGCCATAGCTATTAAAGTCGGGGTTGCGGTAGAATAGTCGGGCTTTAGACTCCAGCTCAGCCTTGGCCATGTGCGGGTCGAGGCCAGCCCAGGCATCCACGTCGCCTTTTTCGAGAGCGGCGCGCCCGTCGGCGTGCTGCAAGGGTATCAGCTCAATGTCTTTCTCGCTCATGCCGGCCTGGTCGAGGG
>CALMOO010000865.1:1320-7443 GCA_937871705.1 uncultured Hymenobacter sp. | reverse complement strand
ACTGCTCCTGCCGAAAATGGCCCACCACGGTTTCCTTCACCGCCTCCCAAAAATCGTCGGGCACGGCCGCGTTGATGCCCGCGTCGCCCACCACGGCAAACTGACGGCTCTGCCAGGCCATATAAAACAGCACGCCGTTGCGCAGCTTGGTTCGGTGCATCTTCAGCTCCGCAAACACCTGCGCCGCCCGGTCGAGCGGCTCGGGGGTAGGGCATTTCTCTTCGATATGCAGCCGGATTTCGCCCGAAGTGCGCAGCTCGGCCGCCTGGATGGCGGCCACCAGCGCTTCTTCCTGAGCCGGGGTGAGGGGGTGGGTCATAGGGTTGAGTTGTCAGTTATGAAAAGGCAAAAAGAATGTCATGCTTTGACAAGCTCAGCATGACATTCTTTTTGCCTTCTTATTCATTGCTTCTGCCTTATAACTCACCTCAAAACTGCACGGTAGGCACTTTTTGCGCCGAAGCATCTGCGTCGAAATACCCTTTGGGCTGGAAGCCGAACATGCCGGCAAACAGGTTGTTGGGGAACGAGCGCGTGAAGGTGTTGTAGTCGTTGGTGGCCTCGTTAAACTTGTTGCGCTCCACGTTGATGCGGTTTTCGGTACCCTCAATCTGGGCTTGCAACTCTTGGAAGTTGGCGTTGGCTTTCAGCTCGGGGTAGTTTTCGCTCACGGCCAGCAGGCGGCCGAGCCCGCTGGAAAGCTGGCTTTGCGCAGCCTGAAACTTCTGGATGTTTTCGGGCGTGAGTTGGTCGGCGTTGAGTTGCACGCTCGATGCTTTGGCGCGGGCGTTAATGACATCTGTCAAAGTCGATTTCTCGAAGTTGGCGGCGCCCTTCACCGTGTTCACCAAGTTCGGGATGAGGTCGGCGCGGCGCTGGTAGGCGCTCTGCACGTTGGCCCACTGGCCTTTCACGGCCTGGTCGCGCTGCACCATGCCGTTGTAGCCGCACGACGATTGCGAGAGCAGCGTCACCAAGGCCGCGAAGTAGAGAAGAAGGCGTTTCATAAGATTTCGGGGTTTCTGAAGCCGGCCGTTAATTTTGAGGCCTGGCAGTGAGAAATAGAAGAAGAACAACCGCAAACACTGTCGCTAGTTAGCGGTTAGTGGCCCGGCTGGCGCAAAATACGCAAGGACCCCGTCACGGTTGTATAGCTATGTCACTATTACTACTTGCACTAAGCTGCTGACCTTACCTTTAGCCGTATGAAAGCCATTATTCCCGTTGCCGGCATCGGCTCGCGCCTGCGCCCTCACACCCACACGCAGCCCAAAAGCCTGGTGCCGGTAGCTGGCAACACCATTCTGGGCCACATCATTGACCGGCTGCGCGGCGCCGGGCTCACCGAATTCGTGTTTATTATCGGCTACCTGGGCGAAAAAATCGAGCAGTACGTACGCGAGCACTACCCCGAACTCAACGCCACTTTTGTGGTGCAGTCGCCGCGCGAAGGCCTGGGTCATGCCTTGTTCATGGCCCGCGAAACCTTCCGCCACGACCTCGACGGTGTGCTCATCCTGCTCGGCGATACCATCGTGGATGTCGACCTGCCTGCCCTGCTGGCTGAGCCCGGCTCAATCCTAGCCGTGAAGGAAGTGAAAACCCCCAGCCTGTTCGGTATTGTCGAAACCGGCGCTAATGGCCTCGTAAGTCGGGTGGTCGAAAAGCCGCGTATCCCGAAGTCAAACTACGCATTAGTAGGCCTCTACAAAATTGCCAACGCCGAAAAGCTGGCCCAGGCGCTGGAGTGGCTCATTGCCACCGGCCTGCGCACCCACGAAGAGTTTCAGCTCACCGATGCGCTCATGCACCTCATCGAGGAAGGTGAAGAAATGCGCCCCGCCGCCGTTGACAACTGGTTTGACTGCGGCCGCAAGGAAACCCTGCTCGAAGCCAACGCCCGCCTGCTCGACCAGCCCGAGTTCTACGCCAAGCACGACTATCCTGACTTCACCGACACGGTCGTGATTCCGCCCGTGAGCATCGGCGCGGGCTGTCGCATCGCGCACTCCATCATCGGCCCCAACGTGGCCATCGGCGAAGGCACTATCATTCGCCACACCATCGTCAGCGATTCCATCATCGGCTCCTATTCCGAGCTAAGCTCGGCCGTAATGCACGACTGCATCGTGGGCTCCGACGCCTCGTTCCGTGGCCTCAACCACTCGCTTAATCTGGGCGACAACACCGAGATAGACTACAGCCAGGCGAGGGGGTAGGCCGCCTGTGAATGCGCGCTCACTTCGTTGCGCGCATTCACAGGCAAAATCCTAGTCAACTACCACATTGTCAATCAGCCGCACGCCACTCAGGTGGGCGGCCACGCACAGCACCACGGCCCGGCCAGCCTCGTAGCCCATTATAGGCTGCAACGTCTGCGCATCGGCCACTTCAAAATACTCTGGCGTAAACTGTGGCTCCTGTGCCAAGGCTGCCAGTGCGTGCTGCTGCACCTCGGCGGGCCCTACCCCCCCTTGCACCCGCAATGCGGCCTGGGCCAGCACCCGGTGCAGTAGCGGCGCTACTGCTCGCGCCGTCGGCGTGAGCCGGGCATTGCGCGACGACATGGCCAGGCCATCCGCTTCCCGAATGGTAGGGTAGGAAATTAATTCTAGGTCAAACGACAAGTCGGCCACCAGCTGCCGCACCACGGCCACCTGCTGAAAATCCTTCTGCCCGAAGTACGCCGCGTGCGGCCGCGCCAAGTGAAAGAGCTTGCTTACCACTGTGGCTACCCCATTAAAATGGCCCGGCCGGTGCGCTCCTTCCATCACCCGCTCCAGCGGCCCAAAGTCGAAGTGCAGCACCGTAGGCTGCGGATACATCTCGGCCACAGCCGGCATAAACAGCGCCGTGCAGCCCGCAGGTGCTAGTGCCGCAGCATCTTGCTCGGGCAGTCGGGGGTAGAGGCGCAGGTCCTCGGGGTTGTTGAACTGCGTAGGGTTGACGAAGATGGAAACGATGACGACCTCGCAGGCGGCGGCCGCAGCGCGCACCAGTTGCAGGTGGCCTTCGTGCAGTGCGCCCATGGTGGGCACCAGGCCGAGGCGGCGGCCGGCGCAGCGTTCAGCTTCGGCGTAGGCGCGCAGCTCGGCCGCCGTAGTGAATAGTAGCATTCGTGTTTATAGCGTGAAAAGGGGGTTTGAAAGAAATTTGTTGATTTTTCGCGAAAAAATGCGTAATTTTGTACAGCCAAGCCTTGGCCTTTTTCTTAATCCTTTCTTATCTATCACATGTCGAAGTTGCGCATCTTGTACGCGGCCACCGAAATTGACCCTTTCCTGCAAACCACGAAAGTGGCAGAGCTACTGCGCCGCTTACCGGCCGCTATGCAGGAGGCCGGGGCTGAAATCCGGATTTTTGTGCCTCGCTTCGGCATTATCAACGAACGCAAAAATCGGCTGCACGAAGTGGTGCGCCTCTCGGGTATCAACATCGCCGTGGGCGACGACGAAAAACCGCTAGTGATTAAGGTAGCCTCGATTCCGACCGCGAAGCTACAGGTTTATTTTATTGATAACGAAGATTACTTCCACCGCAAGTCGGCGCTGGTCGATAAAAACGATAAGTTTCACGCCGATAATGATGAGCGCGCCATCTTCTTTTGCAAAGGCGTACTCGAAACCGTGAAGAAGCTGGGCTGGTCGCCCGATATCGTGCACTGCAACGACTGGATGACCTCGCTCATCCCGCTCTACCTGAAAACTACCTACAAGAAAGACCCGGTTTTCAAAGATGCCAAGTCGGTATTTACGGTGTATAACAACGAGTTTCTGGACAAGTTTGAGGGCAACCTGGTGGAAAAAGCCAAGATGCTCGACATCGACGATGAGATGCTGAACGCCTTGAAATCGGCCGATTTCAGTGGCTTCGTAAAGCTGGGTATGCAGTACGCCGACACGGTGGTGCGCTCAGACGAGGACTTCTCCGACAACCTGAACGGCTTGTTTAAGGAGTACGCTACGCGCAAGACGCTGAGCCAGGTAGCAGCCGACGAGAACCTGCTTTCGTCCTACCAGGCCTTGTATAATGAGCTAGCTAACTAGGCTGCGCCCAAGAATAGTCCCAACTATAGTACCTTTGTATTTCCCAACCGGCCGTCGGCCTCGCTTCGGGCGGGCCGGCGGCCGGTTTCTGTTTCAACGCAATAACCTGGCGTAATTTTGGTTGCATTCTGGTTGGCGTTGCTTGCGCAGGTTTTTGCTTTTCAGCATTTTCTTTAAAAATCTTATCTACACACAAATTTATCCAATTACCATATGTGCGGTATTGTAGCGTATCTGGGCCACCGCGAGGCCTGTCCTATCATCCTCAAAGGATTACGTCGCCTCGAATACCGAGGGTATGACTCGGCCGGCGTGGCGCTGCTCAACGGCAGCTTGAACGTTTATAAAAAAAAGGGCAAGGTTGCGGACCTGGAAAAATTTCTAACTGATAAGGATACGCACGCTACCGTAGGCATGGGCCACACCCGCTGGGCTACTCACGGCGAGCCCAACGACGTGAATGCCCACCCGCACTACTCGACTTCCGAGCGGCTGGCCATCATCCACAACGGCATTATTGAAAACTACGCGGCCCTGAAAACCCACTTAGAGCAGCAGGGCCACACTTTCCACTCCGATACCGACACAGAGGTATTCGTGAACCTCATCGAGGAGATTCAGAAGCAAAACGAGTGCACGCTTGAAGAAGCCGTGCGCCTGGCGCTGCACGAAGTCATCGGGGCCTACGCCATTGTGGTGCTGAGCAAGGATGCGCCCGACCAGCTCATTGCAGCCCGCAAGGGCTCGCCGCTGGTTATCGGCATTGGCGAAGGCGAATTCTTCGTGGCCTCCGATGCTACCCCCATCATCGAGTACACCAACGAGGTAGTGTATGTGAACGACTACGAGCTAGCCGTCATTAAGGATGGTCAACTGGCTATCCGCTCGCGCGAGGACGTGGTGCAAACGCCTTACATCCAGCGCCTGGAGCTGGAGCTGGATAGCATCGAAAAAGGTGGTTATGAGCATTTCATGCTCAAGGAGATTTTTGAGCAGCCACGCTCTATTCTCGATTCCATGCGTGGTCGCCTGGAACTGGGGGGTAGCCACCTGAACATGGCCGGCTTCCGCGCCTACGAGCAGAAGTTTGTGAACGCCCAGCGCATTATCATCGTGGCGTGCGGCACGAGCTGGCACGCGGGTTTGGTGGCAGAATACCTGATTGAGGACCTGGCGCGCCTGCCGGTGGAGGTAGAGTACGCGTCGGAGTTCCGCTACCGCAACCCGGTTATCTCGGAGCGTGACATTGTAATTGCCATTTCGCAGAGCGGCGAAACGGCCGATACGCTGGCTGCCCTAGAGCTGGCTAAGAGCAAAGGTGCCACCATCTTCGGCATCTGCAACGTGGTGGGCAGCAGCATAGCCCGCGCCACCGATGCCGGTGCCTACACCCACGCCGGCCCCGAAATTGGGGTGGCTTCAACGAAGGCCTTCACGGCCCAGGTAACCGTGCTGACGCTACTAGCTATGTGCATGGGCCAGCGCCGCGGCACGCTCTCCGAAACCAAGCTGCGCGAACTCACAACCGAGCTGCATAACATTCCGACCAAAGTAGAAAAGGCGCTGAAGCTGGATGCGGAGATTCAAGTCATTGCCGAAACGTTTAAGGACGTGCCCAATTTCCTATATCTGGGTCGCGGCTACAACTTTCCGGTGGCGCTCGAAGGCGCACTCAAGCTCAAGGAAATCAGCTACATCCATGCCGAAGGCTATCCTGCCGCCGAGATGAAGCACGGCCCCATCGCCCTGATTGACGAGAACATGCCGGTAGTAGTAATTGCTACCCGCGACAGCTCGTACGAGAAAGTGGTGAGCAATATTCAGGAAGTAAAAGCGCGTAAGGGCCGCATTATCGCCGTCGTGACGGAGGGCGACACCACTATTCCGGCAATGGCTGAGTTTGTAGTGGAAGTGCCCTACACCAACGAGGTGCTGATGCCGCTAGTGTCGGTAATTCCGCTGCAACTGCTGAGCTACCACATTGCCGTGCTGCGCGGCTGCAACGTGGACCAGCCCCGCAACCTTGCCAAATCGGTGACGGTAGAGTAGGGTAGAAATAACTAAGAACGTCATGCTG
>CALMOO010000865.1:0-1310 GCA_937871705.1 uncultured Hymenobacter sp. | reverse complement strand
GCCTGCCGAAGCATCTCTACCGCGCCAACAGGTTAGTAACCTACTAGCGCGGTAGAGATGTTTCGACAAGCTCAGCATGACGTTCTTGCGTATGCACTGATTTTTACTGCTTCACTTCCCTACCCCATGCCCCACCAGATTATCCTTACCAACCAGGCGCCCGCGCCGATTGGCCCGTATTCGCAGGCCGTGCGCGCCGGTAATACCGTGTACGTTTCGGGCCAGATACCGCTCGATGCCAGCGGCCAGCTTGTGGGCGCAGGCGACGTAGTGGCCCAAACACACCAGGTACTCCGCAACTTAAGCGCCGTGCTGGCCGCCGCAGGCCTGGCGCTGACCGATGTGGTGAAGTGCTCCATCTTCGTGAAAGACCTCACTAATTTTGTGGTTATCAACCAAGTCTACGGTACGTATTTTCAAGAAGCTACGGCCCCGGCGCGCGAAACGGTGGAAGTAAGCCGCCTGCCCCGCGACGTGGAGGTGGAGATATCCTGCATCGCGGTAGGGGGGTAGGGCAACGCTTATCCTTGCTTCGCCAGCTCCTAAGGACAGATTTTCCCTCGCGCCTACGTACCCCATTAGCCGGCTTACCTTTGCGGCACTATGACTGACAGACCTGTTCGGGTGCGTTTTGCACCCTCGCCTACTGGGCCGCTGCACATTGGTGGCGTGCGCACGGCACTTTATAACTACCTGCTAGCCCGCAAGCTGGGCGGCACCATGATTTTGCGCATCGAGGATACCGACCAGAACCGGTTTGTGCCTGGCGCCGAGGATTACATCCGCGAGAGCCTGGAATGGGTGGGTATTGAACTGGATGAAAGCCCTTGGAAGGGCGGCCCGCACGCGCCCTACCGCCAAAGCGAGCGCAAACCCATGTACCGCGAGTATGCCGACCAGCTCATCCGCGAGGGCTACGCCTACTACGCTTTCGACACGCCCGAGGAGCTTGATGTGATGCGTGAGCGCCTGCAAGCGGCCAAGGTGCCCAACCCGCAGTACAACAGTATTACCCGCGCCCAAATGCGCAACTCGCTCACCTTGCCCGAAGACGAGGTAAAGCAACTGCTTGATAGCGGCGCGCAATACGTCATTCGCCTCAAGGTGCCGCGCAAGGAAGAAGTGCGCTTCCAGGACATGATACGTGGGTGGGTAGTGGTGCATTCGTCGGCCATTGATGACAAGGTGCTGATGAAGTCGGACGGCATGCCGACCTACCACCTAGCCAACATCGTGGACGACCATTTGATGGAGATTTCCCACGTTATTCGGGGTGAGGAGTGGTTGCCTTCGGCGCCGCTGCACGTGCT
>CALMOO010000864.1 GCA_937871705.1 uncultured Hymenobacter sp. | reverse complement strand
ACGGCAGGGGTAGGCACGTTGCCGGTGTACTCCATCTCCTCGGCAGGGGTAGGCTCATAGCCAGCCGCGCGGATAATCCAAGCCAGGATGTTGCGGTAAGCCTTGCCAATGGCGCGGGTCTGCGCCATGCTGGCAATAGCAAACTCCTGGTAGAACTTCTTGCCGCTCTCCTTATTCGAGCAGATGGCGAAGCCAGCACCTACAGTGTGCTGCGAACGCATGTCAAACAGCGTCACCTTGGCCTGGTACTTAATCTCCTGGTCGGTGCTCACGTTGATGACGTGCTCCACGATGGGCACGATGCCCAGGCGCGAGCCGGCGTACTGCCAGCCTTCCACGTTCACAAACTCTTTGCCCTGCACCTGCGTGCTGAGCTTATTCTCTTTAATGAACTTCGCAAGGTCCTTAGCCAGGTCCAGCGTTTCGTCCGATTTAGCGATGTCGTAGCTTTCCACCCGTGCTGCCTTTTTAGTAGCCGTGGTGTCTTTCGGGGTTTTGGTTGCCTCGTTCATAACGGTAGTTTCAGGGTTGGCAGGTTGGTTGCTCATATACGACTACTTAACCAATCAGGTCTGGAAAACGTGCCAGGAATGTGCCTTTTTGTTAGTAAATTATATGGCTGGTTTCCAATGTGTTAATCCGGTTTAATAAAAATATTTCTTTGTGTTCCTTTAGCAAATATACGCATGGCTAATAAAATTGGCAAATCGATTCCTAATTCCAATAAGAATCCTATATAAAATCACGTCTTGGCTTCTAATACCAGTACCCTACTAACACCAAAAGCCACTTGACTAAGGCCATAATCTCAACGAGTGAGTTACGACCTTAGCCAAGTGGCTTTTGGCGTCAGCATGACGTGCTGCTTACTTACTGGCTTCCTACCCCCTTCGCTAGCCGATGTGCGTGGTGCGGGCTTCTTCCAGAATGTGGCCATCGCGCATGATGATGGTACGGTCCGCCATCTGGGCCAGCGCGTCGTTGTGCGTCACGATGACGAAAGTTTGACCAAACTCCTTACGCAGCCAGAAAAACAACTCGTGCAGCTCCTGCGCATTTCGCGAGTCGAGGTTGCCGCTGGGCTCGTCGGCAAAGATGATTTCGGGCGAATTGATGAGCGCCCGGGCCACCGACACGCGCTGCTGCTCGCCACCGCTCATCTCGCTGGGCTTGTGGTCGGCGCGGTGCTCCAGGTTGAGCAGGCCGAGCAGCTCGCGGGCCCGTACGCGCACCTCCTTCTCCGAGCGGTCGGCCAGAAAAGCGGGCAAGCACACGTTTTCGAGCGCCGTAAACTCGGGCAGCAGATTATGAAACTGGAATACAAAGCCAATGTGTCGGTTGCGAAACCGCGCCAACGCATTGCGTCCCAGGCTGCTGATAGATTCGCCATCAAACAGCACTTCGCCCGCATCCGGATTGTCGAGCGTGCCCAGGATTTGCAGCAGCGTGCTTTTGCCGGCCCCGCTCGACCCCACAATGCTCACGATTTCCGACCGCTCAATGGTCAGGTCAATGCCTTTGAGCACTTCCAGCGTGTTATAGCTTTTACGAATATTGATAGCTTGCAGCAAAGCGCGGGGATAAATAAGTCAGAAACCAGGCAAAGCTACGCGGAAAGCAGACGGGGGTTGGGCACCGGGTGCTACCTTCGCGCCCAAGTTAGTACCCCACCTCCCCCGTCAGATGAATATTCACGAGTATCAAGGCAAGGAAATTCTGAAAAAATACGGCGTGCGCGTCCAGGAAGGCCTCACCGCCGACACGGCCGAAGAAGCTGTAGCCGCCGCCCAAACCCTTACCGAGCAAACCGGCACCAGCTGGTACGTCATCAAAGCCCAGATTCACGCCGGTGGCCGTGGCAAAGGCGGCGGAGTGAAGCTCGCCAAAAACCTGGAGCAGGTCAAGGACATTGCTGGCCAGATTCTCGGTATGCAACTCGTAACCAAGCAAACCGGCCCTGAGGGCCGCTTGGTGCACAAGGTTCTCATCGCCCAAGACGTGTACTACCCCGGCGAAAGCCCCACTAAAGAATACTACATGAGCGTGTTGCTCGACCGTACGTCGGGCAAAAACGTCATTATCTACACCACCGAGGGTGGCATGGATATCGAGGAGGTAGCCGAGTCGCACCCCGAGAAAATCCACAAAGAGTTTATCGACCCCGCCGTGGGCCTACAAGGCTTCCAAGCGCGCAAAATTGCTTTCGGTCTTGGCCTCTCGGGCGATGCTTTCAAAGAGATGGTGAAGTTCGTAACGGCCTTGTACAAAGCCTACGACGAAACCGACTCGGCCATGTTCGAGATTAACCCGGTGTTGAAAACGTCGGACAACAAAATCCTGGCCGTTGACGCCAAGGTGACGCTCGACGACAACGCCCTCTACCGCCACAAAGACTTTATTGAGCTGCGCGACCTCAACGAGGAAGACCCGCTGGAAGTAGAAGCCTCGGCCTCGAACCTGAACTACGTGAAGCTCGACGGCAACGTGGGCTGCATGGTAAATGGTGCCGGCCTAGCCATGGCCACCATGGACATCATCAAGCTGAGCGGCGGCGAGCCGGCCAACTTCCTCGACGTAGGGGGTGGAGCCAACGCCCAGACCGTGGAAGCCGGCTTCCGCATTATCCTGAAGGACCCGAATGTGAAGGCTATCCTCATCAACATCTTCGGTGGCATCGTGCGTTGCGACCGCGTAGCCAATGGGGTAGTAGAAGCCTACAAAAAAATTGGTGACATCCGCGTG
>CALMOO010000863.1:1981-2304 GCA_937871705.1 uncultured Hymenobacter sp. | reverse complement strand
AACCAAAGCGTCGCCGACGAGGTGTGGGAGAAGGTAGCCCGCCAGTCGCGGCCCGAATTGCTACGCTTTCAGGCTAGCCGCCGGCTGGCCCGCATCCTGCTGGTAATGGGAATAGTCTTCCTGATTATCCTATTTCTGCCCTGGCGCCAAACCATTTACGGCACGGGCGCCCTCACTACCCTTACCCCCCAAGACCGGCCCCAAAACGTGCAGAACCAGATTGCGGGCCGCATCGAGCACTGGAACGTGCGCGAGGGCCAGCTTGTACGCAAGGGCGATACGCTGCTCACGCTGTCCGAAATCAAAGACGAGTACTTTGACCC
>CALMOO010000863.1:0-1971 GCA_937871705.1 uncultured Hymenobacter sp. | reverse complement strand
CAACCGGCCCGAGCGCCTGGGCGAGCAACTGGCCGCCAAGCGCGGCAACGTAGCTGCCAACGCCGCCAAAGTAGCGGCCACCGACCAGCAGCTCAGCGCGCTGCGCACCACGCTCGAAGTGCAGCTTTCGTCGGCCGGTAATAAAGTAGAGCAGGCCGAAAACTACCTCAGCAGCGACCGCGCCGACTTGGTGGCCGCCACTAATTTCTACGAAACGGCTAAGGCGCGCCTCGCCCGCTACGAGGAAGGCTATAAAAACGGCCTTTTCTCACTCACCGATATCGAAACCCGCCGCCTCAAGCTGCAAGAAGACCTGGCTAAGGTGACCTCGGCTCGGAATAAAGTCGGCAGCAGCGAGCAAGCGTTGGCTATTGCGCGCATCGAGCTTTCAAACCTGCGGGCCAAGTACGGCCAAGACCTGGCCAAAACCTTATCGGACCGCAGTTCGGCCGTGTCGAGCCGCGCCAGCTCGGAAGGCGAAGTAGCCGCGCTGCGCAATAAAATCAGCAACGTGGTTGTGCGGCGCGGCCTGTACGTGGTGCGTGCGCCCCAAACCGGCTACATCGTGCGCGCGCTGAAAGCGGGCATCGGCGAAACCATCAAGGAAGGCGAATCCATTGCCACGCTCCAGCCCGAATCGCCGCTGCTGGCCGCCGAGATGTACGTGCGCGCCATGGACGTGCCGCTCATTCAGCGCGGCCGCACCGTGCGGCTGCAGTTTGACGGCTGGCCGGCTATTCAGTTCTCGGGCTGGCCTTCGGCCGCCGTGGGCACGTTTGGGGGGGTAGTAACGGTGATTGACGTGGTGAGCAGCCCCGGCGGCAAATACCGCCTGCTGGTGCGCGCTACCCAGCCAAAGCCCGGCGACCAGCCCTGGCCGCGGCAACTGCGCCTGGGCTCGGGTGTGCAAGGCTGGGTCATTCTCGACTCGGTGCCCGTGTGGTACGAAATCTGGCGGCAGCTCAACGGCTTCCCGCCTACCCTCCAAGCGGAGCCCGATGTAACCCCCACCAAGGGCGATAAGGAGAAAGAGAAGTAATTTGATATGAACACAATGCTTTCTTTTTTAGGGTGGGGTAGGGCGTGGCGGACAACGGCAGCCAGCTGCTTAGGCCTGCTGCTGGCTGGCTTAGCCAGCCCCGCCTTGGCCCAAGACCCCAAGCTACCGGCCCGGCGCTCGGGCCTCGAAACGGCCCCGCTCCAAACCACGCAGCTCGACATTACTCGCCCTGGCGACACGGCGCGCGTCTTTTCCTTGCAAAACCTCGCCGAACTGGTGTATGCCAACCACCCCATTGTGAAGCAGGCCGCTCTGCTCAGCGAGGAGGCGCGCAGCCAGGTGCTGCAAGCCCGCGGCGGCTTCGACCCCAAGCTGGGCGCCGACTTTCACCGCAAGCAGTTTGGCGGCACCGAGTATTATAACAACTGGGGCAATGAGCTGAAAATTCCGCTCTGGCCCGGTGGCATCGACCTCAAGGCCGGCTACGACCGCTACGTGGGCACCTACGTGAACCCCGAAAGCCGCACCCCCGCCAACGGGCTGGCCGGCGTGGGCCTGTCGATTCCCATTGGCCAAGGGCTGCTCATCGATGCCCGGCGCAGCACCCTGCGCCAAGCCAAAATAATGCAGACCGCCGCCGAAGCCGACCGCGTGAAGCAGATAAACGAAGTATGGCTACAGGCAGCCAAAGACTACTGGAACTGGTTCTATGCCTACCAGCAGGCCCAGCTCATTCAGGAGGGGGTAGCGCTGGCCGACCGGCGCTTCCAGGCTACCGCCCGCCGCGCCCAGATTGGCGACCAGGCGCCCATCGACTCGGTGGAGGCCCAAATCACGGTGCAAGACCGCCAAGTGCAGGCCGCTCAGCTGCAAGTAGACTTGCAAAATGCCCGCATGGTGCTCTCCAACCACCTCTGGAACAAGAATAACCAGCCCGTAGAACTACCCACCTACGCCGTGCCCCAAACGCC
>CALMOO010000862.1 GCA_937871705.1 uncultured Hymenobacter sp. | reverse complement strand
ATTCAGTGGACGCTCATGCTCACAGGCTTGGTTATCGGCATTCCGCTGTTCTACAACGTGGGTTTTGTGCTGATGATACCGCTCATTTTTTCGGTGGTGCAGAAGTACAAGCTGCCGGCCGTGTACGTGGGCCTGCCCATGCTGGCCTCGCTTTCGGTGATGCACGGCTTCCTACCCCCCCACCCCGCGCCGGCGGCGCTGGTGGGGCAGTTTCGGGCCAATATCGGCCTCACGTTTGGCTACGGGCTACTAATTGCCGTGCCGGCGCTCATCGTGGCGGGGCCCGTGTATACGCGCACGCTGCGGGGCATCGTGTCGGTGCCGCTGGCGGGCTTCGTGGCCGATACGCGGCCCGAAAGCGCCCTGCCCAGTCGGCTCAACAGCTTTTTGTCGTCGCTGCTGCCGGTGGTGCTGCTGGTCTTGGTGCTTGGCCTGCAAGCGCTGTTGCCAGCCGCCAGCCCGCTGCGGCCGCTGCTCAAGTTTCTGGGCGAGCCGGCGGTGGTGCTGCTGCTATCGGTGCTGGTGGCTACGTTCAGCCTGGGCACGGCCCAGGGCCGGCCCATCGCCGCCGTCATGGACGACTACGGCGCCGCCGTGAAAGACGTGGCCGTGATTCTGCTCGTCATTGGTGGGGCCGGCGCCCTCAAGCAAGTGCTGGTGGCCAGCGGCGTGAGTGCTGAAATTGCGGCCGGCTTGCAGGGCACCGGCCTGCCGCCACTGCTGCTGGGCTGGCTGCTGGCGGCTGCTATTCGGGTATGCCTGGGGTCGGCTACCATCGCGGGCCTCACGGCGGCGGGCGTAATGCTGCCCACCATGGCCCACTCGCACACCGACCCCAACCTGATGGTGCTGGCCATCGGGGCGGGCAGCCTGGCGCTGTCGCACTTCAACGACGGCGGCTTCTGGCTGTTTAAGGAATATTTCAACCTCTCGGTCAAAGACACCCTGCGCTCCTGGACGGCCATGGAAACCATCGTCTCGGTGATGGGCCTGCTGGGCGTGCTGCTGCTCGACTGGGTGCTGCCGCTGCTAGGCCGAGCCACCTAGCCCTGGCCACCAGCCAGTTGCGGGGCGCTGGCTGCGCCAGCAGGGGTAGGAACTTAGTGCGGAAAGAAAACGCGGAACGTAGCGCCCGCGTCGGGCTGGCTTTCGACCTCAATGCGCCCACCGGCATTGTCGATAATCTTCTTCACCATGTAGAGGCCAATGCCCGTGCCCTCGACGTGGTCGTGGAAGCGCTGAAACAAGCCAAATAGCTTTTGTCGACTTGCCTCGCTCAGGCCCAGGCCGTTGTCTTGCACTTCCAGCACGGTGTGCGTGGCCGTGGGGTAGGCGCGCAGCTGCACCAGCGACTCGCGTTCGGCGTGGCGGTATTTCAGGGCATTGCTCAAGAGGTTGTACACTATCGAACGCAGATTTTTTTCCGAAAAACTCAGCGCCATATTCACAGGCACATCTACCACGAGCTGGCCGCCAGCCGCGGCCAGTTGGGGCAGCAGGTCCAGGCGCACATCTTCCACTACATTGGCCAGCAGCACGTTGGTAGCGGGCTGGTCGTGGGCCTTTTGCAGCTTCGTAACCTCCGTTAAGTCGTTAATGGTACGTTTAAAGCGCTCTATCGAGCCTTGCATCATGGCCAGCAGAGTTGCCACCTGAGCCTCGGCACGGGGTAGGGCCAGCTCGTCGCGCAGGGCCTGCACCAAGCCTTCGATGTTGCTAATCGGCGCCTTCAGGTCGTGCGAAGCCGTGTAGATAAAATTGTCCAGGTCCACGTTGGTGCGCCGCAGCTGTTGGTTAATGTCGCCCAGCTCGTCATTAGAGACCTGAAGCTTGGCGTTAATGGCGGCTAGCTCCTCGTTGAGATGCTGTATCTGCTGCTGGCTTTCTTCTACGCGCTGGCGGGCGGCCACCTGCTCGCTTACCTCCGTAGCCACGGCGGCCACGCCCGTAATGAGGCCTCGGGCATCGCGCAGGGGCTGGTACACAAAGTTGAGGTACACTTTTTCGAGTTGGCCGCCGCGCTCCAGCATGGCACTAACTTCTTGGGCCACAAAGGCCTCGCCCGTAGCTACCACCTGGTCGAGCAGCTCCTTAAACCCTTGGGCACGCACTTCGGGCAGAGCCTCCAGCATCGGGCGGCCGATGAGCTGCGCCGGGCGCCGGCCCCAGAGGTCGGCCACCAAGGGGTTGGCCACTTCAATAATGTATTGCGGCCCCCGAAAAACGGCAATCGCTACCGGTGCCTGCTCAAATAGCTCGGCCAGCTGCGATTGTTGGGTTTCTCGCTGCCGACGCGCCGCCACCTGCTCACTCACATCGAAGGCAAACGACGAAACCCCAACAATCTCCCCGTTCTCGCGGTCGGCCCGGTACGTGAAATTC
>CALMOO010000861.1:7053-14267 GCA_937871705.1 uncultured Hymenobacter sp. | reverse complement strand
AATGGCCTTCTTTCCATCCTAAATTGCTCGTAGCTGCTTTTCACGGAATACCCACTCCAGTGGAACAGAGTGGCTTTTTCCCTTTTTGGCATGCAACTCTACTAAATACGTTGCAACGCTTGCAGCCCGGTAGTGGGGAAGACGGGGGTGAACTGAGCGGAAGTCCAAGCGACTGGGACACTTGGCTATTTGACCAATTAGCCACTTGGTTACCTATGCTCAGTAGAACAGACGCCCAGCAGTTATGGGAACCCATCCTGGCTTTAGGGGGGTGGGCACACAGCTGGGTACTTCGATTCTTGTACGCTTGGACACGGCTAGCATTTAGCGAATCATCTAATTCATCTGTCCCAATGGTTTGGGTAGATATGATAAAATATTGTTTAGTCAGTCCGAGTTGGAATCCTTCGGGACGAAACCGGCACAGTTCAGAACTATGGCGTAGTTTACTGTCGCTAGATTGGCAGACCTTATGGCAAGCTGAGCATGTTCCTATGCTAAAGGTCATTTGTCCACTCCTTACAGAGTGGCTGCAATCTAACTGGAAGGATAGCAGTAGCCTCTCATCCTTGGCTGCTATCCTTGCTCGTTTGGCAGATAAACCTATGCTGGCAATGGGACTTGATTGGTTAATGAAACCTGCCCTACAAATCGAAACGACAAATGCATATTGGAAAGATTTAGAAGGCAACCTAGCTATTTTACTAGCTCATATTTGGCATCATCATGAAGCGATGCTACGACAAGATGAACAGGCATTCAGCGCCTTCCGAAAGCTACTGACAATACTTATAGCTCGTCAACATAAACTTGGTCTCGAGCTTAGCAATGTCGTTGGCAAAGCCTAACAGGGGTGCCTAGTGGTTCCCAGAGCCCTATGTACCTTTCCCCATTACGTAAGCCAGTGGTTAGTAGAGGTCAAGATTAGTGTGGCCTTCAATGATAGCTAGCTCCCTAAATGGCAAGCACACAGCTTCAAGTAGCAGCTCACAGAGGCAGTTTTTCCGCTCTGTTACTCCAGGAGTATAATGAATACGTTATTAGCCAAGAACGGTCGTTCTTGTCTCTTTACTTTTGCCAAAATCCCGTGTTACCGAAAGCTAGGCCTGCTACCCGCGGCTAATCCAGCCCCTGACGGTTATCGACCCTTTGTAAAGAAAGAGTCCTTTTCTTTTACATGGGTCAAGTGCTTTGTAGAGAAAAATCAGATTTCTTCACAAAGTCAGGCAGGCTTGTTCTCCAGCCTCCTGGCGTTTTCGCTATGTCCACTACCTGGCAATCCCAATGTCGGCCGTAGAAGAAGCGTAGCCCTGCCTGCGAGTACCGGGGCTAACCAGACTTATCCCCGCACGAAGAAGTCGGTCATGTTATCCGGCAATAAATTTTTCGTTATCTGCTGCGCGGCCTGCTCGGGGCTGAGGCCCGAGAGCAGCAGTTGGTACGCTCGTAGGATGGTCACGTCCGGCGCGTCGCCGGGCGATAGGCCGAACTGCTGGCTTGGGTCAGGCACCGGGTTCACGTAGTTCAGCAAGGCCATCCAAGTGGTGGTCTTGGGTGTATTAAGCCTACCGGGAACAGCCTCAGCCCGTTCGAGCCACTTCCGGCACGCCAGTTCTGTGTGCCACGCAAAGCCGGACATGCGCAGGGGAAAGTATCCAGTTCATTGTAGCGCGTGAACCGCGGGCCTTCCCCGGCCCAAAAAGATGGTTTCCTGAAGGGTTATTCCCTCCTGTTAGATACGCCAAAAACGCTGGTTCACCCGCGCGAACGCTATTTTAATGCTTGACTGACAGAAGCTTATTTGAACTATTGGCTTGCATATCAGGTCTGCGTTTCCAGCCATTCAGGTCACTTCAGCAAGATAATTTAGCTCTTTCGCAAGGAAAATCGGGGGAAAATTCGTACCTTTACGCCATCAATCCCCCGCACGCCACTGACGCAAGCGCATCTGCGGGGCTTTTTTTACCGAAATCACGACGCCTCTAGCTTAACAGCTAGGGGCGTTGCCGTTTACTACGGGTTAGAACCTGGGGCATGAATCACCATTACCGTAAGCAGCCACAGTCCAGCGCGGCGCTTATTGAACTGCTCAAAAGCCGGAATCTGCTTATTCCTGATGAGGGCCGGGCAACTCGCTACCTGGAGAGCATTGGCTACTACCGGCTTAGCGGCTACATGTACCCCTTGCAGCTACCCGACCGGTCGCACCGCTTCGTGGAGGGCACCAGCTTTGATGATGTGGTAAATGCGTATAAGTTTGATAAGCGACTGCGCGCCATTGTCATGGAGTATATGGAGCGCATTGAAGTAGCCTTGCGCGCTAAGCTGACCAACTATTATAGCTCGGCCTACGGCTTCTTCTGGTATGCAAACGAGTCGCTATTCACTGACAAGACCACTTGTGCAGCCATCCTAAGAGGAATAACTGAGGATTTTGCGCAGCCTAAAGAGTTGTTTCTCAAAACGTATAAGCGCAACTACAGCGCCGAGCCGCTTCCACCGTCCCAAATGGCACTGGAAACCTTGTCGTTAGGCAAACTGGCTCGCCTGTATAAGGCACTCGCTGCGGATGAATTAAAAATCCAGATTGCCACCGGGTTTGGGCTAGCCGCTTCTTCTTTAGAAACCTGGTTCGTTTGGCTAACCAATGTGCGGAACGTCTGTGCCCACCACGCCCGGCTTTGGAACAGGATTATGTCAGCGGAACGGCCACACATGCCATCCCGCAAGGCGTTCAAGTTTGCGGTGGCGATGCCGGAGGATGCGAACACCACGATGTATGGGGCCGTGGCGCTCATGCACCGGCTTCTGAAATCCTTTAGCCCGGCCAACTCATTTGCCCTAAAGGTTGAGACCCTGATTCGGGAATATCAGGTAGATGCTACCCTGATGGGATTCCCCGCCAATTGGGAGAAAACCGCTGTCTGGCATTTCGAATAAGCCAGCCGAAGTCCCGTCTTGAAATGGCCAGTTGGCAAGTTGCGAGGTTGCGCAGGAACCGGAATTAATGGGGTTGGCGGAGCACTATTATATAGACTATTATATAAGGAGTGAGCGCTTACGGCTACCACCTGACAAAACCCTAGTTTAGGTACGATAAGCGTTGATTACCGGCTGAGCTTATGGTTACTTAGTCTTAGGCTGATGCTTGTCTTTCTGTTTTTTTAAGTAGGTTTCTACTGGGTCTAGTCCGAGACTAGCCCGCCGGGCGTTCACTTTTGTTGGGTCAAGCAACGGCTCTCGCACGACTAGCCCGCCCTTATCACCTTGATAAGCTAGCTGGGTGGCGTAGACCTGCGGCCGACCAGCACGTAATTCCACCACATCCGTTAGAGTAGCAAACGTGATATCATCCGCGTTATCTTTTTTAACCTCCTTTGCCATCAACTGCTGGACTTGCTGTTGAAACTCCGGTAGCCGATTGTAGCGCAGAACCAATGCTCCAAATCGGCGTGATGTAGCTTGGCCTACCATCGCGTAAGTGGGAAACCCATACTGAGTCGTTAAAGCTTGTACTCTCCGCTGGTCTCGCTCTATCGTGCGACCTAATAGCCGCTCGGCAGCTAGTCGGGAAGTATCAACCCGTGCGGTTGCCACTAGCTGATAGAGCTTCGTCTCGGTCAGATACAAACTATCGAGGGTTAGTTGTAAGCGAAGCTGCGCCACTTTCTTCTGAGCCTTTACAGGGTGGGCCACTAGTAGAATTCCTGCAAAGGCAGTAAGTAGTAATGTTCTCATAACAAAGCTGGTGTGAACTACAACGATGGGTGTACAAAGCGGCAAGTTAGGATTATTCGCTGAATATGCAAGGGTGAAGGGCTGGTGAAAAAATATTTATTTTCATTAGCCCTTCACTCTTGCATACTTACTAAAGCGGGGCTAAGTTTGGCCATCAAAAAGTCGCAGGCTCCACCTTCTCAGGCTTTTACTATCTTCTCTGTCGCACTGATTACTAATCTGACCTTGGCTTATCACTTGCCAAATCAGCGGGATGGCATTTTCATTAGCCATTCCTAAGAGATTATGCTGCTCTTCGTGCTCATAAGCACGCATTGCCGGTAAGAACTACCGGTCTTCTTTCCTCCGCGTTAATCTATACTTTACTCTACTTCATCCTAACCTCGTGCCTATACATCTCACTTCTACCAGCTTCCATGCTTACGTTTCCACTTACTGCTCGCTGGCTAGTTCTCCTGGTCGCGTGCCTAGCTAACCTAACTCCCACTTACAGCCAGGATTTCGCCGAACGCGATAAAGCCGTAGCAAAGCCCCCAAGCGGCAAAGGCCTGGGCACTGCCGTTATTGGGGGCATCCCAATTAATTTATTTACGGGAACGGCCAGCCCTGGATACCCTTTGTGTGAGCTACCAAGCCGCAATCTGACCATTCCCGTTTCGCTAAACTACGTAGCCGGTAACGGGGTGCAGGTTACCAGTGTAGCATCCGAAGTAGGGACAGGTTGGGCGTTAACTGCTGGAGGCGGCATAAGCTGCGAAGTACGCGGGCGCCCCGATGAGTTCGATACAGAGGCAAAAACCTGGTTAACCAGCCTCATCAATCGGACTGGGGGCACGGAACTGGCCGATAAGATTTGCCAAGGCAAGGACACTGAATATGATGTCTACCACTTGGTTGCGCCGGGCTTGCAGGCCGACTTTACTATCAACGGCCCATATGGAAGTCCCTCCCATTCTGATGTGTATGTGCTAAATGACCGCACACTCACAATTGAGCCAACCTACTGGACCGGCACCACAAATAGCCGTAAAATTCGAACTTTTCTGGTTACTGATGCTCAGGGAACGCGTTATACGTTTGACCAGGGAGAGGATACCCGCGTTCAAACGGAGACTAAAAGCCTGCGAACGGGTAACCTCTCCGGCAAGGACGATTATACCTACACCGCCAAGTGGTATCTAACCAGGATTGAGGATGCTACCGGCGACCAGATCTCGTTTTCTTATCAAGGCTACAACGCCGCCCCGATAAGTTACAAAAGCTATGCGCACGTCACACATGCCTACTATAAGTGTGATGCCGCCGACCAGAATTGCCAGACGGCTTACCCCATAGCCAACAGCTACCTCGATAATCGCTACGAAACAACCACTACTATCCGGCCAACGCTAGGGTACAGCATTTCCTACATCTTCTCGGCCACGGGATACGTCCGCTTTTTTCGAGATGCCTATTCCCGACTCGATGCGCCAGGCGAGAAGGCGCTGGATAAGGTGGCGGTTTATGATTGGACTAACAAGCTCATCAAAAGCTACTTGTTCAATTACAGCTACTTTGGCTCGCCGGGCACTGGCAGCGCAGACGATGTACGCTTGCGCTTAGACCGCGTCACGGCTAAGAGCAGTGGCTGCCAGGCGACCAGTACGACCTTCCTGTATCGGGAGTATGGTGGGACCGCGTCCCGGCGGGCGACTAATCGCGACTATTGGGGCTACTTCAACGATAACAGCAATGGGGAACTGCTGCCGTTCGTAGAATCGCGCTATGCTTCTGGGGACCGGACGCCCTCGGCTGGTTCTACAGCTCAGAATTGTATCCTTTATAAGATTCAATACGGGACCGGGGCGTATACCGAACTGACGTATAGCCGTCAGATTGATGGGACCGGGGCTACTATTGGGGGCGTAAGACTAGAGCAGGTACGCGTGAACAATGGCGTTAACGCGGCCCAGGACCAGTTGTTTAGCCTCAGCTACAATACATTTTTCCCCGCTACCGGCACCTTCTCTACTACTTCATCTGCTCCTTCGGTACCAATACCCAAGCTCTACGAGTGGCAGAACGTCCGCTATTCCACAGTATATCCAGGCCAGAGCTACTATTATGGCGCAAATCTCGACATCTGTGATAAACAGGATGATTTGACGGACAAATTTCTTTATCGCAGCTCTGATGCTTTAGCTCCCATTCCTGCGGACTACATGCATTATCAATGGGCTACGATTCAGTTCCCCAACGGCTCGCGGACAGCTTATCAATTCACCACGGCCCAAAATTATCCTGACATCTATAATACTGAGTCTGTTAAAATTACATCAGACCCTTATAATACGAATTCCGGCTGTTATACCTCAGCTGGGGCCCTGCCGCTTAAGAATGGAGGTAGTTGCAATGGCGACCCAATGTCACCACAGCGGGCCGGTGACTATCTAGCCTTGCCACAAGACCAGCGCCCTTATGGTATCCTAAATAGTGCTGCCTACAAGCGTGGCCTTGTACTGCAGCAAATAGAAATAGATGCGGCTGGGCGACAAGTGAGTCAAACATCAAATGACTATGATTTTCTTCAAGTAGATGCTGCTCCGCTAAAATCAGTTGTAGTTGATAGAGAAAGGCATGTGTTTGGTTATGTCATGTACACCTACTATTACAATGCCAAAGTATACAAGCATGAGCGTAGTTGGATTCCGCTAATCCGACAAACTGCCGTGCGCTATGACCAGCGGCGCGGTAATTCAGGCACTATTTCCTCGCAAACACAAATTACGGAATACAGCTATACTAATTATTTTACTTCAAAAATAAAAACGTACAATCCAGCAGACCCAGAAGCTCATGTAGTCGAGTACAAGCGAGGGAGGGACGCGGGTGCCCCGCCCGTATTGGTTAGTGCTAAAAGCTTCTCCAGTGTCTTCCAGAAAGAGGAATACCAGTTGGATGCTGCGGGTACTAAGAGAGCTTCGCTTTACTCCCTTTATGAATATCAGCCGAATACTAATAACTATGTGTGGCCAGTGCGAACAGGTACCTGGGATACCTCCTCGGGGGTGAACCAATGGCAATACTTAATATCAACTGTCGAATTTGACGAGTACGGTAATGCGGCCAGTACTCAATCTATTAATGGAATATGGACCAGCACCCTTCGAGGGGCTAATAAGCTATTTCCAGTTGCCACCGTGGTCAATGGGAAGTTCGGTAACGGTACAGCCATCGCCACGGCTGGCCACACCAGCTTAGAAGAGGATGGCGACCCCGACCAGTGGAGTCTGAATAATATCTACACGGCCGAAGCCAAGACTGGCCTGCGTAGCACGCAACTCTCTGCGTCCAATAGTGCTTATGGCCCTGGCAAGACCTTCACATTAGAGCCCAAGGACCAACATGGAAAATACGTTTTCTCCTGCTGGGCGAAAGTTCCCAAAAGCGAGGCCGGCCAATCCAATGTGACGATGGTAACCTATGTGGGCGTACCC
>CALMOO010000861.1:0-7043 GCA_937871705.1 uncultured Hymenobacter sp. | reverse complement strand
GGAACTACCCAGACAGTCAGTAGCGGCCAGCAGTGGCAGTTGTGTCGAGGAATAATAGACTTAGATGAGCCTGCGATTCGAACCACACTGCCCACCAATCAGAACATAACCATTCAATGCTATCCGTGGATTAGCTCGGGCAGTGGCAATGTGCTAGTTGATGAATTTCGATTCCACCCCGCAAATGCCCGGATGGTAACGGTTACTCAGCAGCTCCACGTAGGCAAGACTTCCACGACCGATGAAAACAACGTAACTACGTATTATGTGTACGATGCAGAAAATCAGCCCTTGCTGATAAAGGATGCCCAAGGGAATATAGTTAAACGGACCAAAACGAATTCTACGGCGACCACGCAGGAGACAGTGGCCACGGTGGCCCGCACTGGTGGTAATGCTTACCCAAACACGGACGTCACATTTACTGCCGATGCGCCGGAGTGCGCGTCGAACGTCAGCTACACTTGGAACTTTGGGGATGGCAGCACTGCGAAAGGTAGCGGCACCCAGACGCACGCCTACGCACAAGCAGGTACCTATCCGCTTACAGTCGTAGCAGAAGCCACTGGCTTCAATCCCGTAGAAAAAACACTATCTGTTCAGGTAGTGAGTCCCTTGAGTGTCTATGCTTCCTATTACGGCAGCACCTATATGGATTTGTGCGACCCCTATGGCTCCGAATATGGGGGTGGTGGCCAACGTGATGCAAGCATTACGGTCCAACCACAGCAAGGCTGTAACGGCTACACTTACCGCTGGGAAAGCAATGAGTATACTTCCTACAATAACAGTTGGAGTGGTTGGGTGGATGCCGGCAATACGAGTGACACCTTCAGCTACTACCACGGATACCCGCGGAGGCTTCAGGTCCGCTGTACTATAACGGATGCCTGTGGGAACAGCACGGTATACGAGGACGGGTTCTACACCTACTCCAGCTCACCGGACTGCAATACAGTTATGTACTAACTTATAGCTACCTCTTCATGAAATCCATTTTACTTCTTCTGCTATTCGTCAGCTGCCTGTGTATTGGGGTAATTCCTCCTTGCCAGGCTCAGGTTACTATTACGGCTAGTGGTCCCTTAGCGCTCGCCCCCAACGGATCCGTTACCTTGTCAGGACCAGGTGGATATAGTTCCTACCAATGGACGCGCAACAATGCAGACATAACAGGTACTCAACCAAGTCTTGTAGTCACTACACCGGGCTACTATCGGGTGCAGGTCAGTAACGGTGGCTCAGCTACTGTCTCCACTGCGGTCCGCGTTACCGTACGCCAGGGAGCCGGGAGCCCCGACCAGAATTACAACCAAGAAGACGTTGTGCTAAAGGAAGGCGTTCTGACAGAGAACGATGTGGACCTCGCTCAAACCAAGAAGAAGCGCACCATAACTTATACTGACGGATTGCTACGACCCATTCAGCAAGTAGAGGTTAAAGCTAGTGCTAGCAACGCTGACGTAATTCAATTGTATGAATACTCTGCCGCTGGGCAGCAGCCACGTCAGTACCTCCCTTATACCAGCGGTACTGACGGCTTATTTAAAAGCAACGCACTAGCTAGTCAACAAGCCTTTTATTCCAATTCGGGGCCGGGCAAAGTAGCTCGCGAGACAGGCGGCTTAACTTATAGTGAATCAGTTTTTGAAGATACTCCTGACGGCAGCGTTATAGAACAAGGTACGCCTGGCACCTCTGGGCAGATTCTAAAGGATGGTAACGGTAACTCCACCTTTCAGGGGCACACGAAACGCACTTATACCCGCACGGTAGGCGGTGGCGAAGTGGCCTTGTGGACGTATACACCAGGAGCGGAAGGAGTAATCGGAACCGCAACGCAACGCATCGCTCCTGCTCGCTCCATCACCATAACTCAGCTGATGGATGAAGACGGCAAGTTAAGCTGGAAGTATACAAACATGCTTGGACAATTAGTTGCCAAGGAAGTATTGGTAAGTCCGGGGGTATACCTAACCACAGCATATGCTTTTGACCAATTAGGCCGGGTGACAATGATAATGTCGCCCGAAGGTGTAAAAAGAATTGTGAATTCTGGCGGACTGCTTAACAGTGATTTCATAGCACGTTGGGCTTACTTATTCAATTTTGACCAACGTGGCAGACAGATTAGTAAGAAGGTACCAGGAAAAGCTTGGGAGTATATGGTATATGACCGCTGGGACCGTTTAGTAGCTACTCAGAATGGTAATCAGCGCAAGCAAGGTACATGGACATTTACCAAGTATGACGAACTTAATAGACCTATTATAACTGGACAAATTAGTAGTACCCGCACTCAGACACAGCTGACTGCCGATATTGAAAGTGCCGTAGCTTCTGGTTCTATTATCCGGTACGAAAGCCAAGCTGATAATACTACTGGACCTGTACGTATTGGCTATACCCTGAACAAATCATGGCCTACCAGTGCAACGGGGAATGACCTGCGCACAGTAAACTATCTTGATGATTATAATTTTATAACGAGCACTCAGCCAACTCTAAGTTATCAGCAGGAAGCATCTACTGATTTAGCGAGTCCGAGTCAAGCTTCTATCTTGACAAATGGGTTTCCCACTATTAGCCAAACGCGCACTCTTGGCTCAAATAACTGGTTGACTGCTGTCTCGTACTACGATGATAAAGGACGAATTATTCAAACCAAGGAAACAAATCAGTTAGGCAATGTTGACAGAGTAACAACTGAATACGATTTCTCTGGGAAAATAATTAAAACTTACACTGCCCATAATATTACGGCAAGTGGCCCAACTCACACTATACGGTATCGTTATACTTATTATGACAACGATGCTCCAAACGAGCTATTTGCCTGGTTTGACAAGAAAGATGGAACCGGGGAAATACTTCTTTCTAAAAAAGAGTATAATGAGTTAAGTCAACTCGTCGATGATAAGCTAGGTATTAATCCTGGCAACGGAAAATATTTTCAGTCTGTCGATTACCGATATAATCTCAAGGGCCAACTTAGTCACCTCAATAATCGAGATTTACTGGATGGAGTAGCCACCAACGACGATTTAGATGCGGAGCCAGACTTATTTGGCATGGAGTTAAAATACGACACTGACCTTCAAACAGGTTCTACATCAGCACTTTATAATGGTAATATTTCCGAGAGTTTATGGAAAAGTCGTCGTGACAATAAGTTGCGCAGCTTTGCCTACCAGTACGACAATGCCAATCGCCTAATAAATGCAAAGTATGCTGCCTGGGGTGCAGGTTGGGTCGATGAAAAAGATGATATTAGTATCAATGGGAGTGCTAGTGGTATTGGGCGTTTCAGTGTTAGCGACATTCAGTATGATTTGAACGGAAACATTCGCCAGATGAATCGGGTCGGGCACCGCTCCAATGCAGCAGGTGGACAAGCTATATTTGGTCCACTAGACCAGTTGCGCTATGATTATGGCAGTGCTGGCGGCAATCAATTACAATCGGTGGCCGACCTAGCTGGGTATACCTCAGCACCTAATGATTTCGAAGACGGCACGGCGGCAGGAGCGGACTACGCCTATGATGATAACGGTAACCTGATTAAAGATTTAAACAAAAACTTAAACATAATCTATAACGAACTAGACTTGCCTAGCTCCATTGGTGTTGGTTACTTTCAAACCATTTCCTCTATTTATTCAGCAAGTGGCGAGAAGTTGGGCTACTCTATCAATAGGAATGGGGCAATCACTACTGATACCTACGTTAATGGGTTTGTATACACGACAGCTTCCGGCCCTGCACTGTCCGTAACGACACCGGTCGGTCGGGCACTCTATGGAACCACTGCAGATAATACGACCCCGCATTGGATGCAGGAATTCCACATTCGCGACCATTTAGGAAACCTGCGCATAGCCTTCCGCGATGAAGGCCAGACCCCACTCCAGAACGCTACAGCTACAATGGAGTCTGTCAACGCACCTAAGGAGGAAGAGAAGTTCGACAACCTGGCCGCTACGCGGCAACTCGACCCAGACCACTCTCGCACGGGTAGCTATGCGGCACGACTTAATGCTGGTCAAAGCCAACGAATGTTCGGCCCTAGTACTTCTATGCAGGTACACTCTGGCGATAGCATTTACTTCGAAGTCTATGGCCGCTACGATGACACTAAAAAAGGAGCAATATGGCCGGTAATCATACCATTAGCAACGACGGCCAATAACACTCCCACACTCAACGATAATGTAAGCTCGCGCACTAAAGGATTTTTACCAAGACTCTCTGCTGGCTTCACTTTAGTTTGGACAGCTATCCCTCAGCTTTTTCAGCGCCGAGCAGAAGTACCACGAGCCAGCGTTAAATACGATTTCTATGATAAGGATAGTACTCTTGTAGCTTCAGAAGTAAAGTACCTGGACCGCGATGCAGCTAACTCATGGCAGAAACTAGCCGTGGGCCTCAAAGCGAAGCAGGATGGCTATGTCCTGGTTTCTGTACAAAATGGGAGTGATGAAGACGTATGGTTTGATGATGCGGCCCTACGTACATCAACCACGGAGTTGATTGTGCAGGAGAATCACTACGACCCGTGGGGACAGAATCTGGTAGATATCGAAGTTGCTGGGGCACCGGACTGTAAACAGCAGTACGGCAATCAGGACCGTATTGATGTAGCCGGCCTAGAGTGGATTGACCACGGCGCTCGCTATTACGATGCGCAACTCGGACGTTGGCATACTCCTGACCCAGCTAATCAGTTTTCGTCTCCTTACGTGGGTATGGGCAACAATCCGGTCATGTACACTGACCCGGATGGCAAATTTATATTTATCCCTATTCTAATTGGGGCGGCTATTGGGGCATATCTAGGTCACCAAGTAGGTAAAGCTGCGGGTGCAAATGGATGGGCAATGGCTGGGTATGTAGTAGGTGGCGCGTTGATTGGAGGGCTGTCAGGTGGACTTGCAAATGGTGTGGCTTCCTCGGGCATACCTCTTGCTCAAACAGCAGGCATTTTCACGGGTTCCTTTACCAGCAGCTTCGGAATGAACATGCTAAGCGGTGGGATGACTGGGGTTTCTATCGGTTTAGGAGTTGCTTCTTATGATTTTCAACAGCAGGAGTGGGGCTACATTGGAAAAAAGAATAATTCTTTACTAGAGGACATAGGTTATGGCTTAGGTGCCTTGTCAAATATATCAGATGCTTTTACTGGTTTACATCCCGGTAACGCACAGCTGCAAACTGAAATGGATAATTCTGAGGGCTTTGACCCAATAGGCCATGCTCAAGTAGTGGTAGATGGCAAACCAACAATTGACTTTGGCCCCGCAACCCCACATCAAGGAAATTATAAAATATATGGACTCGGTAAGAAATGGAATTCAGGAACAAATTCTTGGCTTAAAGGTGAAACCATACAACAAGAGATTGAAGGAAATTCATTAAGCCCAATTAACGTTCCTGGCGTAAATATTAATGCTATCCGTAATTATGCTAATAGGCTGAATGCGAGTCCAGGCATCTATAATGTACCTTTCAGCAGCTGTGTCACCAAAGCTGCATCAGCACTTAGAACTGGTGGGGTTATGGTCGTTGGTATACATCCATACTTGCTATACGCTGAGGTGTACTTAAGAGCAGCAGGATTCAGACCAGGCGTTTTATCTTACTTTACCAGAGAATTAAAATGAAAACTCTAATTCTTAAATCACTACTTCACTTAGTATCTGTTTTTCAAAATGAGATTCCCATTAATGTTTCGGAAGTTTCAATTTTTGAATGTCAAACCACTCATGGTTTTAGCACGAATTCTGCACTTTCAAATTTCACCAAATTAAATAAATCGTGCGCTTTGCGACAATGTACCCTCAATAATTCTGATTATGCAGCCTTGAGTAATATGCTATCTACCGCTAAAGTTAAAAAGCATCATCAAAGCAAAATCGGGCAAGACTTATTCTTTACTGTTTTTTTAATTTCAGGACAAAAGCATGATTTTATTGTAAATATGAATTACTACTTGCTTGACTTAACTGATAGAAAGGAATATTTTATTAATTCATTACCAGATAGGTCTTTATATGACACAATATTTAAGAAAATTGTCAATAAGTAGTCATTCTATTTGTTCGTAACTCGCACACTCTACACAGATTAAATTTTTTAATATTGTTCTAATAATTTTGGAACGACTCTCAAATAGTAAAATCAAATTAGTTTAACTATATACATTATATTTAATATTTATTAATCAAGCACCTGTTAAGCTAAGATTGCTTTTATTATCAAATTACTAAACGTTCAAAACCCTCGCCTCTTCTGGTGGGGGTTTTGAAAAGGAGTTTAGGTACGATAAATGTTAAAAATCGAACTCAACCAGTCAACAGGCTTCCATGCTAGCCGCATATTCACCATTGTTATTGCTTTATAACTGGTCAGCAAGTACCCACATAGCCCCAGCTTCGAGAGGAAGTTGAGCCATACTCTTACCTTCCAGCCTACGGCCGTTTTCAGGTTAGCCGTGCTTCGGTGTGGCCAGCAGTCAGTGCTTAGTTGGGTGACTTGGTTATGATAACTAACAAAAGCGCCAACTGGCTTCCTACGCCGGGTTAGATGTGGTCCAGCGCCAAAGTGGACTCGCGGCCGGAGCCACGCGCATTTCACGTCGGGGTAACGTGCATTTACGCACGGCACTCTACTTGCCGGCCTTGAGCAGTTTGCGCTACAATCCACAGCAGACAGCCTTTTATGCCCGGTTGCGTGCCCGTCAGCCCAGCGGCAAGCCCGGCGTGATTACTATCATGCGGAAACTAGTATTGCTTTGTTATTCGCTTTGGAAAAACGACCGTCCCTATCAGCCGCAGTATCATCCAGCCCAACAGTAAATGTTCCGGGCCTTGCGAACAGGCCGGGGCAACGCTGAAGTGGGAACCGGGGCTGGCTAGTACATCACATTGGCTCCGCCACGGTGTAGAGCGGGTTTTCTAGGATATTCACCTCGATGATAGAATCCGCCTTGCCCAGCAGCTGGCGGCAGTCGAAGCTGAAGTGGCGCAGGTGCACCCCCAAGTGAC
>CALMOO010000860.1 GCA_937871705.1 uncultured Hymenobacter sp. | reverse complement strand
GGAGCGGGTATACCGCTGGGTGGCCGCCGCCAACATGATAGCCGAAAAGCCGATTACTGGCAGCGGGCCCGGCACATTTTACCCCGAGTACAAGCGGTATACGGTCACCAGCTTCCGCACCTACGTCAGCAACAACCCCGAGCGCTCTACCACCCACAACTACTTTCTGCTGATACTAGCCGAGCAAGGCGCGCCAGGCTTCCTGCTATTTTGGGCGCTGGTAGCCACGGCCTTGCTCACGGCCGAGCGCCTCTACCACGCCAGCGCGGCGCGGCCCGAAGTGCGCCGCATCGTGCTGGTCGCGGCGCTCTCGTTTGTTATCATCGTCTTCCACTTATTTCTCAATGAGCTGGTAGAAGTTGATAAAATTGGCTCGGTGTTTTACGTGTGCCTGGCCATGCTCGTGCGGTGCAGCACCTGGCTGGAGAAGGGGGTAGGGATTAGTGATTAGTGATTAATGACTGCTGAAATCAGCATACATGCCTAATTCATTTTTAGCCCGCTGAAGGCGCTGAAGCAGGCGGCCACTTGTCGGATGATTTAACCTGTCAGCCAAGTAGGCATTAACCACCAATCACTTATCATTATTTCACCCGCAGGCTGAGCAGCGTCACGTCATCGGCAAACTGGTCGTCGTTGACGTTGAAGTCGCGGATGCAGCGCAGTAGTTCCTGGTGCAGCTTGGCCAGGGGCAGGTAGCGGTTACGAGCCAGCACCTCGAGCACGCCGACCTCGCCAAACTCCTCCTGCTCGCTGTTAAACACTTCGGTGAGGCCGTCGGTGTAGGTAAACAGCAGGGAGTGCGGCGGCACATGGGCCCGGCCCACGCCGAACGGCGGCAGCTCATCCATGATGCCGAGCATCACGGTGCCGTCGTGCAGCATTTGCACGGGGCCGGTATCGGGCAGCAGCAGCGGGTCGTTGTGGCCAGCGTTTACGTATTCCAGCTCCTGGGTACTGCGGGTGTAAAGCCCCAGAAAAGCGGTAATAAATTTCTCGCCGCCCGCGTTGCGAAATATCAAGTGATTGAGTTCCTGCACGATGGTAATCAGGTCGGCGTCGGTGCGCAGCAGCGTGCGCAGGCCGGCCTGGAAGTTCGACATCAGCAGCGAAGCCGGCATGCCCTTGCCGCTCACGTCGGCCACGCACAGCAGCAGGCGGTCGGTGTCAATCTCAACCACATCGTAGTAGTCGCCGCCAATCTCGGTGTGCGGCTGGTAGGTAGCGTGCAGCGCCACGCGCGCATTGTTGGGCAATTTTTGAGGAAAGAGCAGCTGCTGCACCTGCTGCGCAATCTCGATTTCGCGGCGCACGGCGGCCTCGGCCATCATGGAGGCCTCGCGCTGGCGGGCCAGGTGGCGGTTGGCCACGGCCCCAAGCAGGATGTTGCTCAGCGTTTCCAGAAAGCCCAGCGCCTCGCGGGTGGCATAGTCGGCGTGCGTGGTGCCAATAAAAACAAAGGCTTGCACGGTTTCCTGCTGGCGCACGGGCACCAGCAGCTCAAACGGCTGCCATTCGGCCGACAAGCCCAGCTCGGGCACCGGGCAGGGCTGCGCCTGGCACTGCGGGGGCAGGTTGCTAAGGGCAAAATGCGAACCAGCCTGCAGGGCCGTACCAAAGCTTATCTTCAGCCTGAACTGCTTATCTTCCAGCACATAAAGGGCCATTTTGCGCACGCCCAGCTGCCCAATTAGCGTGAACTGATAAATCTTGTAGAGGTCAGCCTCATTAGCGTCGTGGGTGATGGCCTGGGTAATTTCAAGCAGCGCCTGTAGCTCACGCTCCTTAAAAAAGAGCCGCTTTTCCAGGACAGCAATCGCAGCAGTTTGCGGCATAGGGACGGACGTAGCAAGCAGGATGCTAGCGATAAGGCAAAAAAGCCATCGGAGATTTATATAGCAAAACTAGCTATTACGATGGGTAAAAGTACGCGCAAGCGGCGGCGCGGCCGCTCCTAGTGGCTGAGCTGGGTTTTGGGGTCGAAGGCATCGCGCAAGCCATTCCCCAGCAAGTTAAAGCTTAAAACTAACAAGCTGATAGCCAGACCGGGCAGCAATGTCAGCCACAGGCCGGCTTGCGTGCCGAGCAGGTCATAGCCTTCTTTCACCATGAGGCCCCAGCTGGGCGCCGGCGGCTGCACCCCCAGGCCCAGAAAGCTCAGGCCGGCTTCGAGCAGAATGGCAGCCGCAAAGTTGCTGGTAGCCAGCACAATGAGCGGCCCGCGCAGGTTGGGCAGCAAGTGCGCGAAGATGAGCCGGCTGGTGGGCAGGCCCAGCACACGGCCCGCCTCGATGAAGGTGGCCGAGCGCAGGCTGAGCACCTGCCCGCGCACCACCCGCGCCACATCAACCCACATGGTGAGGCCCACGGCTACGAAGCTGACCCACACGCCTTTACTGTCCAGAGCCAGCGAAATGGCAATAACTAGCATGATGCCCGGAATGCTCCAAACCACCGTCATCAGGCCCAGCAGCACGCTATCGGCCCAGCCGCCAAAGTAGCCGGCCACGGCCCCTACCCCCATGCCCAGGGCCAACGAGATGAGCACCGCTACCAGCCCGATACCCAGCGAGATGCGCGTGCCCAGCAGCAGGCGGCTCAGCTCGTCGCGGCCGGCTTTGTCGGTGCCCAGCCAGTAGGTGCGCTCCCGCCAGCTTACCTCGGGGAAATCCTGAAAATTTCCCTTCCAGTCTTTCAACACCAGGTTCACCGAGGCTAGGGGCTGGCTGCCAGGAGCTGACCACGGCTCAACGAGCAAGGAATCTACTTTGCCGGGCACTTCTTTGGCGTTACTGACAGGCATTTCACTTACTGCTGCTTGGCCCTGCCACCAGGTTTTAAAGATATTATTGGCGGCCCGCATGGAATCAGTTTCAGTGCGCCGAATGAACTTGGCTTTAAAGCCAGGCGGCTGCTTTTGCAGCTGCACAAAACCGTTGTTGGCATTGGGCGAGTTGTCGGGCAAAATCCAGTAGCCGAGCAGCGCCACCAGCGCGCACAGCCCAATAAAGACCAGCCCGGCCACGGCAGGCTTATTGGCCCAGAGGCGCTGGCGCACGTAGTAGCCCGGCGTGCGTGCCGGGGCGGGCGGCACCACCACAGCCGTATCGGGCGCGGCGGGCAGGGTGGTGGGGGCGGCCGCCACGGCTATCGGGTGTTGTGCTGGAGCAGGCCTTCCTTGGAGGCCAGGTAGCTGGCGTCGCGGCCCAGGGCGCCAAACGAAGTAGGCTCGTAGGCCAGCTCGGTGTCGGGGTCGGGCCAGTAGTAGCGCACCAGGCCCTGCTCGAGCAAACGGCCCAACTGGGCTTGCAGCTCGGCGGGGGGTAGGCCGGTTTTTTCGAGTAAGATGCGGAAAGGCGTGACGAAATACAGCTCGTCGAGCAAGTCAAAGTCGGCGTCGGTCATCGGTAAAAGCACAGGCTGAGGCTGGCCAGGCAAAGGTAGCTCGCTGTTTGCTGTTCAGTATTGGCTGGCTATTATTCGTTGAGCAGCAGTCGGGCTTCTCTTTAGTGGCAATAAGCAGTAAGCACCTGATTAAAGAATAGCTAATCAATGCACTTGGCGGCCTTTCCAGCGGTAGCTGCCGCGCTGCCCGGCCAGCCCCACCGCCAGCGCATACGGGGCATACAGCAGCTGCAAGGGCAGCCAGGCGGCCAGCCAGCGGCGGCGCTGCAACAGGCGGAGCATGGGGGCCAGCAGCCAGACATCGCCGACCAGCTTGAGTGCCCAGGCCACCGCCACCCAGGCGCGCAGTGGGGGGTAGGGCAGCGCCGCCACCAGCCCCAGTGCCAGGCTTGTATTGGCCGCTAGCACGAGCATGGCCAGCTGCCGCGGGGCGCTGGTGCGGTAGTGCGGCCACTTGCTGGCCCAGCGCACGCGCTGCCGCAGCAGGGCGCGCAGCGTGGCTGGCGCGGGCGTATCGACCAGGGCCCGCGCATCGGCCAGAAAGCGGATGCCGGCGGGGTAGTGCTGGTGAATTTTATGCAGGAGAAACTCGTCGTCGCCGCTGGCCAGGCCCTGGTTGTCGGCGTAGCCGCCTACTTCCTGGAACGTGGCGCGGCGAAAAGCCAGGTTGGCGCCGTTGCACATGGTGGGCCGCCCGCGCCCGATGCAGCCCGCCCCTACCCCCACCAGCCCCGCAAACTCCAGCCCCAGCAGTGCATCAAACCACGCCCCCCCCGACGTGAGGCGCACCGGCCCGCTGATGAAGTGCAGGGGGGTAGGGCCCGGCCGTTGCACCAAGTCGGCGTAGGCGTAGAGCCAGCCGGGCGCGGGGCGGCAGTCGGCATCGGTGCACACCACCCAGGCGGCTTGGGCTTGCGCTTCGGCAGCGGTTAGGGCTGCTTTCTTGCCGGTGGCGCCGGGCGGCAAGGCAATGAGACGCAGCACATAAGGCGTTTGCAGGGCCGCGGCGGCTACCAGTGCGGCGGTGCCGTCGGCAGAGTGGTCGTCGGCAATGATAACCTCGAACTGATGAGGGGGTAGGGTTTGCTGCTGAAGGGCTTGGAGCAGATGCGGCAGGGTAGCAACTTCGTCGCGGGCGGCCAAGAGGATGGAGAAGAGCAAGTTGCCTCCTGCGGGCACCTCACGGGACCCCTGCGGGGCAAGCCCTCTCTCCTGCGAAGAGGGAGAACTAGTCGCTTTTAGGCTAGATTCTAGGGCAAGTCCCTCCTCTTTTTTGGAGCGGAGGCTTGCCCCACAGGGGTCTCGTGAGGTGCCTGCAGGAGACGATATTCCTCCCCTCAACCACCCCAGCACCGCCGCATACAGCACCGGGCCGAGCAGCAAGGCCGCACCTGCCAAGGCTACCATGCTAACGCCCACGCTTTTCGCGCAGCACCCGCAGGCCGGGTAGCCACAGCAGGCCCAGCGCGCTTGGCAGCGCAATATTTATCACCCACAAGCTCAGGCTGGCCGAGAGCACGGGCAGCGCCGGCTGGCCCAGCAAGCCAAACAAATGCGTGGCCGACAGCTCGCGCACGCCCACATCAGCCAGGGCATTGAGCGAAGGCACCAGCGACTTAAACAAGAACGTGCCCGCAACGGCGGCTACTGCCGGGCCCAGCGGCGTGCGCACGCCGTAGGCCGAGAGCAGCAGCAAAAACTGCCCGCAAAACACCGCGTAGCGCAATCCCGACAAGCCCAGCACCAGGCTCAGCTCGCGGGTCGAATACGTAGGCATCACGGCCAGGTAGCGGCGGAAGCGGCGTAGCGGCCGTACCAGCGCCAGCGCGGCCAACAGCAGCCGCGAGCGGTAGAGCGGCAGCAGCACCAGCGCCCCGCCCAGCCCGGCCGCCAGCCCTACCCCCAGCTGCGCCGCCGGGTAGCCACTCAAGTAAAATTTCAGCAAAAAATACAGCAGCCCCGCCCCACCTGCCAGCACGGTAGCCACCAGCTGCGCGTAGCGCCCCAAAAACACGGCTCCCACCGCCTCTAGCCGGCGCCGAGCGTGCAGCTCCAGGATGCGGGCCGCGTAGTCACCCACCCGGTTGGGGGTAGCAAAGCCCAGCGTGAGGCCCAGCAGCACCGCCCGCAGGCTGCGCCCAAACGAGTGGCCCGGCTCCAGGTGCTGGGCCAGGCGCTGCCACTTCCAGGCCTCCAGTCCCCAGTTGAGGGGCACCAGCGCCAAGGCCGCCAGTACTGGTGCGCGCCCCGTGCTGCCGAGGGTAGTAGCCACCAGCTGCCGCCAGGCCGCGGCCGTGTCGGGCGCCGCAAACACCGAGTGGTAGAGCAGCCCCAGCGTAAGCAGCGTGATGCCCACTTTGGCCAGCACTACCCAGCGCGGGCCGCGCCGGGCCGGTTTAGGGGGCATTGGGCCGTAACTTTGTAAGAGATGGCCATTTCGCACACCTTGCCCCCCACCCTCACTCCCGTCCAGCGGCTGCCCCCGGCCGAGAAGGTCATCATGGGCGTCGACCCCGGCACCCAGATTATGGGCTACGCCGTCATCGAGGTGCGCGGCCAGCACGTGCGGGTGCTGCAGTACGACGTTATCAATATGAAGGCGCTCGGGACGAATCACGCCGTAAAGCTAAAGCGGATTTTCACGCGCATGCTGGAGCTCATCGACGAGTTTTTGCCCGACGAGCTGGCCATCGAGGCGCCCTTCTACGGCGTCAATGTGCAGAGTATGCTCAAGCTGGGTCGGGCGCAGGGGGTAGCAATTGCCGCCTGCCTCTCGCGCGATATTCCCTTCGTCGAGTACGCCCCTACCAAGGTCAAGCAGTCGGTCACGGGCTCGGGCTCGGCCGATAAAGAGCAGGTAGCCCGCATGTTGCGCCAAACCCTGGAGCTGCCGCCCATCGAAGAAGCCTCTAAGTTTTTGGATGCCACCGATGCCTTGGCCGTAGCCCTGTGCCACCACTACCAGCAGGGCAACAACGTGAAAGCCGGCGCCAAAAGCTGGGGCAAATTTCTGGAAGACAACCCTGGCCGGCTCACGGCCGCTACGGCCCCCAAGAAGCCCGCTACCAAAGCGCGGTAGGGGCCGCCAGTGCCGGCTCCTACCCACCTCCTGGTGCGCTGAGCCGCTTCAGCCAGCCGCTGGGCACGTCATAGGTGCTATTCGGCTATATCGGCCCCCTGCCCGCTCGGCGGGCACTGTAGCTTTAAAGCTAACTCGAAATTGTTTACCTCACACTGCGAATTACTACTGCATCATTACGTCTCTTTTTGCCACGCCAGGGTGTCATAGCTCTTGGGGCGGCAAGCTAAAGCTGCCCACCAATGCCTCGTAAGCAGCGGCCGGCTTCTGTTATTTTGCAGGTTGAATTAGTATCCGCGTGCCAAGTACCAACCTCTCTAGTATCTCCTGAGAAAAGCCGCCTGGCCTAGTGCAAGCCAATGGCTCTTCCTACCGAAACTCTACCTATTTGCTATGAGCGCGCTATCATTATCTACAATTTCTGCGTTGGAACCGGCCGCTCATTCGCCTGTTTTGGCCCGGGCACTGGCCGAGGTGCAGGCGTTGCGCCACCAAGTGGCGGCCCTCACCGAGCTGGCCAACCTAAGCCTCCACAATCCGAACCCCGTGGTGCATCTCAACGCCAGCGGCAAAGTGCTTTTTGCTAATCCGGCGGCCCGGGAGTTTGGGCAAACATTGAGCCCGGCCGAGCAGACGTGGGCGCGGCAGCAGCTGCGCGCCATCGCCATCAAGGGCAAGGCTACTGCCCAAGACGTGGCCTTGGGCAACCGCTATTTTCAGTTGAATACGGTGCCAATGGCGCAGCCTGCGGGCGACATAACGCTCTACCTGGCCGAAACCACGGCGCGCGTGCAGGCCGAACAGCGCGTGCTGGAGCAGCAGGAATTTATCAGTAAGATACTGGATACCAGCTCGCACCCAATTTTTGTGCGCAACTCGGAAGGCAAAATCGTGTTTCATAACCAGGCCTCGCAAGAACTGGTAAGTCGCCTCAACCATTTGCGCCCCGGTGCCCATCACGCGCCTGATAGCCCCGAAGCCCAAGAGAATGCACATTTCCTGAATACTGACGCGGAGGTGCTGGCAACCGGCCAGCAGGTGAGCGTAGTAGACCCCGTAACGCTGCCTTCGGGCGAAATGCGTTGGTTTTACACCGTGAAGCGGCCCCTGGCCTGGACCGATGGCACCCCGCACGTACTGGGCATCAGCACCGATATTACCGAGCAGAAGCTGGCAACCGAGGCCTTGCAGCGCCGCGAAAAGCAGTACCGCGACTTGATGACGCACTCGCAGGCCCTCATCTGCACCCATGACTTGCAAGGCAACCTGCTCTCGGCCAACCCGGCCGTGGCGACGCTGATGGGCCGGCCGCTACCCGAGCTGCTGGGCCAAAACCTGCGCTACCTGTGCGGGCCCGCCAACGAGGCCCAGGTGCCGTTTTACTTGAAAACGATACTTGCCCAGGAAAACTACCGGGGCTTATTGACGCTGCAGCTTGCCGGCGACGAGCCACATTATCTGCTCTGCGACACGCACTTGGTGCGCGAAGACGGCCAGGCGCCCTACATCATCGCCTACGGCCAGGACATCACGGACCGCGTGCTGGCGGAACGCGCCCTGCACTTGGCCAAGGAGAAAGCGGAGGCAGCCGTGCGGGCCCGCGAAAACTTTCTGGCCAACATCAGCCACGAAATTCGCACGCCCCTGAACGGCGTGCTGGGCATGGCGGGCCAGCTCGCCAAGACGCCGCTCGATGCGCGCCAGCTGGAGTTTGTGCACACCATTCGCCAGTCGGGGCAGCACCTGCTGCGCGTTATCAACGACGTGCTCGACATGGCTAAGATTACCTCGGGCAAGCTGGAGCTGGAGTCGGTAGCGTTTAACCTCTGCGACTCGATGGCGGAAGCCGTGCGGCCCCTGGCGCTGCAAGCCGGCGAGAAAGGCTTGGTGTTTGCCGGCACGCCGCTGCGCACTACCTGCGCCTACCCCTGGGTACTGGGCGACCCTTACCGCCTCAACCAGATTCTTATCAACCTGGTAGCCAATGCTATCAAGTTTACGGCGCCGGGCGGGCGCGTCGCTGTCATTGGCGAGCAGATAGCCGAAACTGACACCACGCTCACGGTGTGCTTCCGGGTGCAGGATACCGGCATTGGCATTGCCATTGATAAGCAACTACTTATTTTTGAAGACTTTGCCCAGGCTTATGCCGATACCGGGCGGCGGTTTGGCGGCACCGGGCTGGGGCTTAGCATCTCGCGCGGGCTGGTAGAGCAGCTTGGGGGCCAGCTTACGCTGTGTAGCACTGAGGGCGAAGGCAGCACGTTTGCCTTCACCCTCACCTTGTGCAAAGCACCAGCGCCAGCCTTCCCCACTACTGCCCCCGACCACTACGACACGGGTGCGCTGCAAGGCCGCCGGGTGCTGGTAGTGGAGGATAACGAAATCAATCGCACCGTGGCCCGGCTGCTACTCGAAGGCTGGGGCGTGCACGTCGATGAAGCCGAAGACGGCCACGCCGGGGTGGCGCGGGTGCGCGATGAGCCGCCCTACGACTTGGTGCTGATGGACATTCAGTTGCCTGGCCTCAATGGCCTGGATGCCACGGCCGCCATTCGGGCGCTGCCCTGCCCGGCGCGGGCTCAGCGCCCCATCGTAGCCCTCACCGCCAATGCGTTT
>CALMOO010000859.1 GCA_937871705.1 uncultured Hymenobacter sp. | reverse complement strand
ACATCAACCCGCTGGAAAGCATTATCGAGATGCGGCGGTTCCTGGTATTGGAAGAGTCGGCCGCGCCTAATTCGCTCAACGTCATGTTCTCTAACATCGAGAACAACGGTGCGCCGTGGGCCTTTTCGCCCTCCGACCGGCTAAACTGGGCCGATGAGCTGTACGTGGCGGAGAAGACAGCAGCTACAGTATAACGTTGATTTATAATAAGTAGCAATTCATTTTTATGACGCCTACCCCCCCTATCACCGCCAAACGCCAACTGACCGTGCCTACCGTCGCCGACCTTGCGGCGCAGGGCAAAGTGCCTGAAATTCTGTTTTGGGTGGGCTGCGCCGGCGCGTTCGACGACCGCTACAAGCGCGTAACGCGGGCTTTTGCGCGTATTCTGGAGCACGTGGGCACCGACTACGCCGTGCTGGGCCTGGAAGAAAGCTGCACCGGCGACCCGGCCAAGCGCGCCGGCAACGAGTTTCTGTTTCAGATGCAGGCCATGCAGAACATCACGACGATGAACGGCTACGGCATTAAGAAAATCGTGACGGCTTGCCCGCATTGCTTCAATACCATCAAGAACGAATACCCCGCGCTGGGCGGCGAGTACGAGGTGATTCACCACAGCACCTATTTGCAACAGCTTATTAATGAGGGCAAGGTGGGCGTGAAAGATGGCGAAAGCTTCAAGGGCCGCCGTATTACTTTTCACGATTCGTGCTACCTGGGCCGCGCCAACAACATCTACGAAGCCCCGCGCGACGTGCTGGCCGCCCTCGACGCTGACCTGGTGGAGATGAAGCGCAGCCGCGCCAACGGCCTCTGCTGCGGTGCGGGCGGCGCCCAAATGTGGAAAGAGCCCGAGCCCGGCAAGAAGGACATCAACATCGAGCGCACCGAAGAAGCCCTGGCTACTTTGAGTGGACAAGCCGCAGCCCTCGACAACCTGCGGGGGGTAGAAACCGAGCGCGCCGCCCCCAGCCAGCACAGCCTGCAAGGCAGCATCATTGCCGTGAGCTGCCCCTTTTGCATGACCATGATGAGCGACGGCGTGAAAAATAAGGAGCAGGAAAGCGCCGTGCAGGTTTTCGATTTGGCCGAGCTAGTGGCCAGTGCCGAAGGCATCAACGCCTAAGACCGCAGATTTAACGGATTAAACGGATTTCGCGGATACGTAGCTTCACTACTGACTACGCTTTTGTGTTTCCTCCTTTCCTAAACTTCTCCGCGTTAATTTCCTAAAAAATACAACCTGACTTACCTGCAAAGCGCCTAGTCAGTAGCGAAGCTACGTATCCGCGAAATCCGTTTAATCCGTTAAATCTGCGATGAATGTTGCTTTTGACCGCCTACCCCCCCGTGCCCGGGTGTGGATTTACCAAGCCAACCGCCCGCTTGCGGAGGACGAAATAATGCCGCTGCTGCCCCGCCTGGCAGCTTTTGCGGAGGAGTGGACCAGCCACGGGCGGCAGCTGGCAGCTTCGGCGCAGTTTCTGCACCGGCAGTTCTTGGTGATTGGGCTGGATGAGGAAGTGGCGGGCGCCAGCGGTTGCTCCATTGACGCGTCGGTGCGGTTTGTGCGGGAGCTGGAACAACAACTGGGGGTAGTGCTGTTAGAAAAATCGCGGATGGCCTTTTTGGCCGAGGGCGAGCTGCGGCTGCTCACGCGGCGCGAGCTACGCGAGGCCATCGCCGCGGGCGAGATAACCGCCAGCACGCCTTATTTCAACAATACGCTGGCCACCAAGAGCGAGTTAGACCAAGCCTGGCCTGCTCCGGCGGGCCAAACCTGGCTGGCCAGCTACTTTGCAGACTAGGCGAGGAAGTTTGGCGTTAAGGCAGCTCCAAACAGTTGTATTATTGCCTACTAAAATTTCAGACCTGCTATTTCGGCTGCATGGCGCGCTTTCTTACCAACTCGACAATGAGGAATTATTCACTTATCGGGGCGGCTTGCTCGGTAGTGTTACTGAGCGGCTGCGCTGCGTCGGGCGGCATGAGCAAGGCCGATAAGCGCTTTGCCCGCGGCGAATACGAGCCAGCCATTGCCCTCTACAAAGCCGACGCCGCGAAGGGCAAGGGCGCAGCGGTGGCCAACTTTCGCCTCGGCGAAGCCTACCGCCTCTCCAATCGCCTCGACCAGGCCGAGCCTTTCTACAAGGCCGCCATCGACGGCGGATTGCGCAATGCCGACCTCTCGTACCGCTACGCCGAAGCCCTGAAAGCCAACGGGAAGTTCGACGAAGCCGCCGCGCTGTTTACGACCTATGCCCAGAGCGGTGGCAACCGCACGCTGGCCGGCCGAGCTGAGGCCGAAGCTAAAAGCGCGACGGCCAGCAAGGCCCTAGTGGGTACGGCCGCCGGCTACGAAGTGAAGCCGCTGGATGCCGTGAACTCGCCCGACGATGACTTTTCGGCGTCGCGGCTGCCGGGCAGCAACGAGTTGGTGTTTGCCTCAGGGCGCGAGGGCAAGACGTACCTGGGCAACGGCGAGAAGTACCTGTCGCTCTACGCGCAGAAATTTGACGACCCAGCGGCCATGACTGGCGGCACGGCCCGCAAGCTGGAGCCACTCTTCAACAACACCAAGGTGCACCAGGCCAGCGCCACCTACACGCCCGACGGCAAAACGATGGTGTTTGCCCGCTCGAACGATGGCTCGAAGAAAGGCTACCGCAGCGTCGATTTGTGGATTTCCTACTTCCGCAACGGTGCCTGGACCGAGCCGATTTTGGCCAACATAAACGACCGCACGGCCGACGACTTTGCCCCGGCGTTTGCGCCCGACGGCACGACGCTGTATTTCTCCTCCAGCCGCAAGAGCGGGCTGGGCGGCAATGACCTCTACAAGGCCACGCTGGGCGCCAACGGCCGCTTTTCGCCGGCCGAGAACCTGGGCGAGGGCGTGAACACCGTGGGCAACGACAACTTCCCCGGCGTGGCGCCCGATGGCACGCTGTACTTTTCGTCGGACGGGCACCCTGGCTTCGGTAAGCTGGATATCTTTAAGTACCAAGGGGGTAGGGTGACCAACCTGGGGGCCGGCGTGAACTCGGCGGGCGATGACTTCGCGCCGTTCTTCACCGACGCCAACATGGGCGTATTCTCCTCGAACCGGGCCGGGGGCAAAGGCTCGGACGACCTGTACATCTTCCGGCGGCAGCCGCGCAAGCTGGTGGCTTTTTACGTCGATGGCACGGTGGTAGAGCGCGATGAGAAAACCGGCACTACTACCCCCGTGGTTGGCGAAACGGTGACGCTCACCAGCGGTAGCGGCCAAAAGCAGGACGTGCTGACCGGCCCCGAGGGCAAGTTCACGACCAAGCTTGATTCGGCGCAGAGCTACAACCTGCTGGCCGACCGCCCCGGCGACTTCACGGCGCGCGGCGCCGTGAGTACCGTAGGCCGCTACCCCGACCAAAGTGCCCTAACCCAGCCGCAGAACGACATCAGGCTGCCCGTGACCTTGACGCTGAACAAAATCGTGGTGAACCGTGCCATTCAGGTGAAGGATATTTTCTACGACTACGATAAGTTTAACATCCGCCCCGACGCCGCCGTGCGCCTCGATACGCTGGTGCAAACCTTGGTGGATAACCCCAAGATTAACATCGAGTTGAGCTCGCACACCGACCAGCGCGGCAAAGACGCCTACAACC
>CALMOO010000858.1 GCA_937871705.1 uncultured Hymenobacter sp. | reverse complement strand
CGGCCTGCCGCTGGCGGTGACCGAGGCGCATCTGGGCTGCACCCGCGAGGAGCAAATGCGCTGGCTACACCAGGCGTGGCTGACCTGCAATGAGCTGCGGGCCGAAGGCCTTGATTTGCGGGGACTTACAGTATGGTCGCTGCTGGGTGCTTTTGACTGGGACAACCTGCTTACCCGCGACGGGGCTTCCTACGAAAGCGGCGTGTACGATGTGCGCAGCGGCCAGCCCCGGCCCACGGCCCTGCACCGCATGATTAAAAGTCTTATCCAGCAAGGGAAGTTTACGCACCCGGTGCTGGCTGGCCCCGGCTGGTGGCAGCGCGACATCCGCTACTGCTGGCCCGCTGAAGCTGCTTAATTCATCTCACTCATTCCCAGCTAGCTATTCCTATCCCTACTCTTCAGTCGCTATGTCTACAAACCCACCTCTACTCATTACGGGTGCTACCGGCACCCTAGGCCAAGCCTTTCAGCTACAGTGCCATATCCGAGGCCTCGAGGCCGTACTGCTAGACCATACCGCGCTAGATATCGCCGATAAGGCATCCGTTGCGAATGCGCTGGCTGAGCACAAACCCTGGGCCATTGTGAATGCTGCCGGCTACGTGCGGGTCGATGAGGCCGAAACCGACTACGACCGCTGCTACCGCGAAAACACGACCGGGCCCCGCCTGCTGGCCGAAGCTTGCGCCGCGCGGGGTGTGCAGCTGCTCACCTTCTCCTCCGACTTAGTGTTCGATGGTGGTAAGACTACCCCGTACCTCGAAAGCGACTTGGCGCGCCCGCTTAACGTGTATGGCCGCAGTAAGCTGCTGGCCGAGCAGGCCGTGCTGGCCCGGCTGCCCCGCGCGCTGGTAGTGCGCACCAGCGCCTTCTTCAACCCTTGCGACGAATATAATTTCGTGTCGCAGGTATTGACGGCGGCTCGCAATGGCGACGATTTTCCGGCCGCCGACGATGTGTTTGTCTCGCCTACCTACGTGCCCGACCTCGTCAACGCCGCGCTCGACCTGCTCCTTGATGAGGCATGCGGCATCTGGCACCTCACTAGCCAGGGTACCTACAGCTGGGCTGAGCTGGGCCGCCTCGCGCTGCGCCTCGCCGGCCTCGATGAGGCGTGCATCGTGCCCCGCCCGGCCGCCTCGTTTGGGTGGGCCGCCCGGCGCCCGCGCTACAGCGCGCTTGGTAGCGAGCACGGCGCCCTGCTGCCTAGCGTGGAAAGCAGCCTGCTCCGCTACCTGGCCGCTGAGCAGCAGCTGCAAGCTGATAGCTCGCAGGCTGTTTTGGTGGGGTAGGGGATATAAAGTTTGTTCAGGAAGTTACCAGCACGTCAGGCTGAGCTTGTCGAAGCGGTAGAGATGCTTCGACAAGCTTAGCCTGACGTGCTCTTATAGAAGAATCTGCTTAGCAAATTAAGTATTCACTCCGCCTCGCCGAGCACCTTTTCTACCCAGCCTTTGCCCCAGTCTTCAAGTTCCGACGCGCTCCAGAGTTGGGGGTAGAAGATGCGCCGCTGAAACTTGGGGGGTAGGTACTTACGCCAGTTGGTGCCGCCGGTGGCGGGCACATCAGTGGGGTCGCGCTGCAGGTAGCGCACCGCCGACTTGTAGTGCATCAGCGGCCAATTGACGTTCACATTTACGTCGAGCTGCCGCATTTGGCGCAGCAGGCGTGGGTGCTGGCGGTCGGCCTCGGGCAGGCGCTGCACTACGGCCCAGGCGTTGCGGTGCTGGTAGTGGCGGGCGTGGTCGATAAGCTGGCTGGTGTACTTGCGCTCAAACTCAGTTAGGGTGAGGGCCTTGGCACCGGTTTCTTCCACCGTGGCGCCCGACTGCCAGTAGATGCAGCCCATAAACTGCTCGTGGGTGGGCGTGTCGCCGAGCAGGCGGCGCTTTTCTTCGGGCACCAGATTGCCCAGGTCGGTGCTGGCAATTTCGATGAGGCGGTACTGCACGCTCTGAAAGCCCGAAGCCGGCATCAAACTCAGCCGGAATTGCAGAAACTGCTGCTTGTCCATGCCGTCGACCATCACGTCGAAAGAATTAATCAGGTTCTCGAAGTAGCGGTTGATACGGCCCAGGCGCAGCACCACTTCGCCCAGAGTGGGCGCTTGCAGCTCGCCCAGCTGCTCGTATTCGCAGAGGCAGAGCTTGAAGTATAACTCCGTGATTTGGTGATAGATGATAAAGATTTTCTCGTCTGGGAACTTCGTAAGCGGGCGTTGCAGGCTCAGCAGAGTATCCAACTCGATGTAGTCCCAATAATTTACGTAGTCGGCGTGGTACAGACCTTCGAGGTAGGCGGCCAGGTCTTGGCCATCGGCGGTGTAGCGCTGCTGCAAGCGCCGCAGCTGAGCCAGCACGGCGGGCGAAAACTCATCGGGGGCAAGCGGGGCTGGCTGGTCGGGCATGGGGTAGGGCAGGTTCGAAGGGGCAAATATCGGCAGCCCAGCCCGGCCGCCAGGCTCACTGGGGCGGGCAGCTCGGTTGTTCATGCGCGGTTCATTCGCGCGCAGCCTGTACTTTTAACGCTGCAATTGCCAGCTCGCCTCACCGCGCTTCTTGCTGTGGGCGGCAAGTTGCTTCTATTATAAAGCATAATGGCCGAGAAGTCCAGTATCTTCGACATGATTGGGCCCGTGATGATAGGGCCCAGCTCGTCGCACACCGCGGGGGTAGTGCGCATTGCGCGGGCTGCTATCCGCATTTTGGGCGCGCTGCCTACCGAGGCGGTTATTACGTTCTACAACTCGTTTGCGCGCACCTACGAAGGCCACGGCTCGGACCGTGCCATTGTGGCCGGGCTGCTGGGCTACCCCCCCGACGACGAGCGCATCCGCACGGCCTTCGACCACGCGGCCACGGCCGGCTTGCACTATACCTTTCAGAGCGTTGGCAACGCCTCCACGCTGCACCCCAATACCATCAAGCTCAACCTGCTCGATGGCGCCACCGGCCACCGCGTGGAGGTGGTGGGCCAGAGCCGGGGCGGCGGCGTTATTCGCATTGTGGAGGTCGATGGGTTTGGCTGCGACTTTTCGGGCTCGCTGCACACGCTCATCGTGGAAGCCGACGACGTGCCGGGCTCCATTGCCTTTATTGCGTCGGTTATTGCGCATGCCAAGTGCAACATTGCCACCATGTTCGTCTCGCGCAAGGGCAAGAACGAGGCTGCCCGGCAGTTTATCGAGATAGACAGCCCAATTGACGACATCACGCTTTCCTACCTGCGGCACCTGAGCTGGGTGCACCGCCTCACCTACATCCCTACCCTGGAGTAAGCTGCCCGTGTAATGCCAGGGGCCTGCAGCCGATAGAGACAGCGGCAACCAGCAAAAAATATCTGTTGGCCTCCTACGTTTGCTACCTGGCTACCTCCGCTCAATCCTTAGCCTTGTTTCTGTATGATTGTGAAAACTACTCGCTTACGCGCCGCCGTGGGGCTGGCCTGCCTGCTGACTGCCGGTCCGCTGGCGGCCCAAACTACTGCGCAGCCGGCCCGCCCCGCCTCGGCGCCAGCGGCCGCGCTGGCTACCCCCGCCGCGGCCGCCACTGGCCCCTGGACCCTCCAGCGGGCCGTCGACTATGCCCTGGAGCACAACCTGAACGTGCGCCTCAACCAGCTGACGGCGCAGAGCAACGCGCTAGTGCTGCGCCAAAGCAAGGCGGCGCTGCTGCCCACGGCCAACATCAATGCCACCCAGGCCTGGCAGTATGGTACCAGCGTAAACCCGCTCACGTATGAGTTTCAGAGCCAGACGGTGCGCTCTAGTAACTACACGGGCGTGGCTCAGCTGGTGCTGTTTCAGGGGTTTCAGCTGCGCAATACCATTCGGCGCAACGACCTTGACTACCGGGCCAGCGTGGCCGATATTGCCAAGGCACGCAATGACTTGAGCCTCAATGTGGCGTCGCAATTCTTGCAGCTGGTGCTAGCCCAGGAGCTGGTGCGCGCCAACCAGACGCGGGTAGCCAGCGACCAGGACCAGATTGCCCGCTCGAAGATTCTGCTCAAGGCGGGCAGCATTCCGGAGAGTACCTTGCTCGACAGCCAGTCGCAGCTCGCCACCGACGAGCTGAACGTGGTGACGGCCCAAAACCAGGCCGACCTGGCCCGCCTGGCCTTGTTGCAGCTCATGAACATCGACCCGGGTACCGCGCAGGGCTTTGCCATCGAGGTGCCGCCGCTGCCCGACCCCGACCAGGAAGCGCCCTACGTCATCGACCTGAACCAAACCTTTCAAACTGCGGCCACCCGGCTCCCCGAAATTCAGGCGGCCGAGCTGCGCGTGCGCAGCGCCCACTCGGCCGTAGACGTAGCGCGCGGTGGCTACCTACCCCGCCTCAGCATCGGGGCCAGCGTCTTTACAGGTTATTCGTCGGCGCGCACGGTCACGTCGGTCAGTAATGACTCGACGGCGCGGCGAACCACTTTCTTCGTGGAAAATAATGGGGTAATGACGCCCTTGAGCGTCCTGACTTATCAGCGCAATGTGACGAGCCTGTCGCAGAACTACTGGAGCCAGCTAGACCAAAACCTGGGCCGGCAGATTCAGTTTGCTCTGAACATTCCCATTCTCAATGGCTTACAGGTGCGCACCAATGTGCAGCGGACGCTGCTGAGTGTGCAGCAAGCCGAAACCAATGCCGAGCAGACGCGCCTCACTTTGCGCCAGAGCATCGAGCAGGCCTATGCCGATGCCCGCGCCGCCCAGCTTCAGTATGCGGCCGCTACCCGCCAGGTCGAGGCCCTCACCCTGACGCAGCGCAACTCCGAAATCCGCTTCAACAACGGCTTGCTCAACGGCACTGAGTTTAATATTGCCAAGAACAACCTCAACTACGCGGTATCGACCCAGATTCAAGCTAAATACACCTTCATCTTCCGGCGCAAGGTGCTGGATTTCTACCAGGGCATCCCGCTGACGCTGTAGCATTTAACAGGTATCAATCAACATTTTACAATCGTTGGGCCGCTGCAAGCAGCGGAGGTGATTGCGGAATGTTAAAGTCAAGTGCGAGTTGTCAAATGATAAATGTTAATTGTTAAATGAAAAATAACCGACTCCTTTTTATTCTGCTGACGGTACTTATCGTGCTCATTGCCGGCTTTGCCATTGCCAAAAAACAAGGCTGGGTAGGCAAGCCTACCGGCACCGAGGTAACGGCCGCAACGGCCGGCCCGGCCACCATTGTGGAGAAAGTCAGCGCCTCGGGCAAGGTGCAGCCCGAAACGGAAGTAAAAATTTCGCCGGATGTGTCGGGCGAAATCACCGAACTGTACGTGCAGGAAGGCGACTCGGTGAAGAAGGGCCAACTGCTGCTGCGCATTCGGCCCGATAACTACCTGGCCATGGTCAACCAGCAGTCGGCTGCCGTGGGCACCCAGCGCGCCAACGTGGGTCAGGCCGAAGCCCAGCTGCAGCAGCAAACCGCCAATGCGCGCCAAACCGAACTAACCTTCCGCCGCCAAGCGTCGCTGTATAAGCAAAAGGTGATTTCACAGTCGGACTACGAAGCTGCCCAAGCCGCCTATAATGCCTCGCAGGAGCAGCTGAAGGCCATTCGGGCGCAGATTACGGCGGCCCAGAGCACCGTGCGCAGTGCGCAGGCTGGCCTGGAAGAAGCCCGCAAAAACCTGAACAAGACCACCATCTACGCCCCCGTAAGCGGCACCGTAAGCAAGCTCAACGTGAAGAAGGGCGAGCGCGAGGAGGGCACCACCCAGATGGCGGGCACCGAAATCATGCGCATTGCCAACCTCAACAACATGGAGGTGCGGGTGAGCGTGAACGAGAACGACATCATTCGGGTGCAGCTCGGCGACTCGGCCGATGTAGAAGTGGATTCTTACACCACTCAAAATGAGAAGTTTAAGGGCATTGTCACGGCCATTGCCAACACGGCCAAGGACGCCCTGACGGCCGAAGCCGTGACTGAGTTTGAGGTGCGCGTGCGCCTGTTGCCCACCAGCTACCAGCACCTGGTAAAGATGGGGCCGGGCGGCCACGCCACGGTGCCGTTCCGGCCCGGCATGACGGCCTCGGTTGATATTATTGCTGAGCGCAAGGCCGGCGTGCTGAGCGTGCCGCTGGCGGCCGTGACTACCCGCTCCGACTCGGCCAACGTGCAGAAAGAGGCGCAGAGCGGCGTCCGCATCGGACCTAATCGCGGCACGGCCACCAAAGCCGACGCCGCTGCCCCCAAGCCTGAGATTCAGGAAGTAGTATTTATTATTAAGGATGGTAAAGCGGTGATGACGCCGGTGAAGACGGGCATCAGCGATTTCCAGAACATCGAGATTACGAGTGGCCTTGCGGCCGGTACGCAGGTGGCGAGCGGCCCCTTCCGGGCCGTATCGAAGACGCTGAAAGACGGCAACCAAGTCGTGGTGAAAGAGCCCGGCAGCCTGAGCAAAGCCAGCACCGAAGAGCCGGCCAAATAGCCTTACGCGCGCCCAGTCTAAAGAGGCCGCCCCAAGCTACCAAGCTAGGGGCGGCCTCTTCTTTTTAGCCCGTTTATACCTGGCTTTTTCTGTTCTTCGCGGCGCCCTGAGCTGGCTATTAGTCTGGAGATGAATCTGCTCCTTGGTGCCGCGCTGCCGCGCTTAGGTGCTCAGCCCTACCCCCCTGCTAGCGGCTGAGCCCGGCCTAAGCGTGACCTAGTGCGCTCGGGGAAGCTAGGAGTTGCCACGAAGAAGGGGTCGTAAATACCTTGGATGATTTAAGTGGGTACAACGCTGTTCCTTCCGCTTGAAGCGAGGACGACGTAGGAAGAGATTGGTTTTTATGGTCAGGTTTCATTCGGTTGACGCCTGTGGCCAACGCGTTAGGCTTGCTGGTTTGGGAAAGCACAGGCATAGATTTTATTTATCGACCAGTACCACGTTGTTATAAATCGGGCTGCTTCTTCCCTATGCATTTCGGTTGCGGGCACGCTTACCTTTCCCACTCAAGCCGTGTCAACCAACAGAAGCTGAGCAGTATGCCTGAAACGCGCGACAGTATCAAAGATGTGTGGGGGCCCCGCACGCCCCACTCGGGCACTTGGCCGGTGCGGGTAGACGAAAAGACCACCGAAGAGCCTGACCGCTGGGTGCAGTCGGCGTGCGTGCTATGCTCCAACGGCTGCGCGCTGGATATTGGCGTGAAGGACGGCCGCATCGTGGGCGTGCGCGGGCGTGGCGTCGACCGTGTGAACAAGGGGCGGCTCGGCCCGAAGGGCCTGCACGGTTGGGTGGCCAACCACAGCCCCGACCGCCTCACTACCCCCCTCATCCGGCGCAACGGCAAGCTGGAAGAAGCCACCTGGGACGAGGCAATGGATTTGATTGTGCAGCGCTCGAAGGAAATTGTGCACGAGCGCACCGGCCTCGGCATGGGCTTCTACACTTCGGGGCAGCTGTTTATTGAGGACTACTACACGCTGACGCTGCTGGGCAAAGCGGGCATTAGCACGCCGCACATGGACGGCAACACGCGCCTGTGCACGGCCACGGCCGCGGCGGCGCTCAAGCAGTCGTTTGGCACCGATGGCCAGCCCGGCTCCTACGCCGACATTGATACGACGGCGGCGGTGCTGGTGGCCGGCCACAACACGGCCTCGCAGCAGACGGTGCTCTGGACGCGCATCCTGGACCGGCTCGACGGGCCCAATCCGCCCCAGGTTATCGTCATTGACCCGCGCAGCACGGCCACTTCGGCGCGGGCGACCATTCACCTGGCGCCCCGCTCCGGCACCAACATCCCGGTGATGAACGGGCTGCTGCACCTCATCATCCAGACCGGCCACGTCGACCACGAGTACAT
>CALMOO010000857.1 GCA_937871705.1 uncultured Hymenobacter sp. | reverse complement strand
GCGCTGCAGCAAGCTAAACTCCACCTGAATGCCGGCCAGCGGCACCCACCCGCGCAGCTCGGCCAAGGTGACGGCCGCGGCCACGCGCCAAGCCGGGAAGTTGGAAAAGCCACCATACAGAATTTTGCCGGCCCGGGCCAGGTCCTCGAAGCCACGGGCAATTTCGGCCACGGGCGTCACGCTGTCAGGCAGATGCACGAGGTAGAGGTCGAGGTAGTCGGTACCCAGTCGTTTCAGACTGGCTTCCACGGCCTGGGTCATGGCCTTGCGGTGGTTGCCCAGCTGCGCCAGGGCCGCTGTCGGGTTTTCCGTACGCGTGTATTTGGACGTCAGCACAAAATTGCCCCGACTGGTGCCCATAAATTGGCCCACCCAACGCTCGGCCTCCCCTTGTTGGTAGGCGTTGGACATGTCAATGAAGTTGCCGCCGGCCTCCACGTAGCCTTCCCAGATGCGCCGGGCCTCCGCCGAGTCAGCCCCCTATCCGGTAGCCGTGCCAAAGTTGCTGGTTCCCAGCGCCAGTTCACTTACCCGTAGCCCCATTTTGGTGCCAAACAGCTGATAATTCATGTCTTTTTGGTTTAAATATTTGGGGATAGTCCCAAGGTTCAGACTGAGAAAAATGCTTCTCGTAGGGTTAACCTCTTCCCTGGCGGCCCTATCAGCCGTTCCGCAGCAGTTTAAAGAAGGAGGGGGTATGGGGGCTAGGCAGCCGTTCTGTCCTGCGTCAGCTGTTCATCCGTCGCGCTTGCTTTGCTATAGCCAGCATGCCCTGGGGCTGAACGTTTCGTTCAGCCCCAGGGCATGCTGGGGAGCGAACGGGAAGTGCCAGGGCTGACCGTGGTTATGTAGTGGGATGCGCCGATTTGCGCAGGCATAGCGCGGCGATGAGAAAATAAATCGCCCCAACCGCCGAGTAGCCGGCCACGTTAACCACTCCCTTGGTGGGGTCGTGCGCCTGGACCACAAACAACACCCCGGCCAACACCGACTGCCCGCCGCTGAGTATCATCGGCCACTGTCCACCCAATTGGCGGCGCCGGCCGAGTAGGAGCTGAATCAGCCCAGTTAGCAAGGCCCATACCCCGACTACGGTGAGTACCGCCGGAATGCCCTGGAGTAGGGCTAGGCCTACGGCCACCGTCGTGATGCTGCCCACGGCGATGTTCACGTACTGCGGCAGCAGCGTCTGCCCGGTGCTGCGGTTGGCCCGGATGTCCCCGAAGGTGGCCAGTACGTCCCATGCTGGGTACAGCAGCAGTAAAGCGGCCGTGAGGGTGGGCGATGTTTTACGGACAGAAAAACGAGGCTGACTCAGACTACTGAGAAAGCGGCGCGCACAAAGTACAACGTACAGAGCGCTTGGGCGGTCTGAACGGGAGCCGGAACGAGAACCGGAGTCGGAACAGCTGCTACGGAGGAAGTGGACATGGGAGTGAGTTGATTAGTGAAATGCGTTAGGGTAGGTACTAGGGAGGCCGGCTTTTTTAGCGGCTCCTGCCCCGAGGACCACTACTTTGTCAAATTGCTTGTCGTCGTGTGGATGGTACCGTTACCTTCCAGGCCGGCACGTTCTACACGGTGGTTGCTTTTCGTGAAGTGGTCATGGGAGTGGATTAGGGAATGAGGGGCAATAAGTGCGCTGCTTTCCAGTAGCCATTATTGGGCGATTTCGGCGATGATGTTGCTCAGTACCTCAACGGCCGTCAGGTGGGGGGTATGGCCACTATCGAGGCGGTACTCCTTTTGCACGGGCGTTGCGCGCAGCATCAGGTCCTGCAGCACGGGCAAAAGGGCTTGGTCTCGCAACGTGCGCACGTAATACTTGGGCACGCGCCCGGCCACCGCGGTCTGATCCGTACCGTGAGCTGGCAGTTCGACGTTTACCACCGTGTAGCCCCGCTGCTCGAGCTTGCTTACCACTGGCACCCAGGTAGAAGAACCCTGTCAGGCGCCGTGCACTAGCACCACGGTGGCCTTTTTCTTCTCCGGCTCGGTATCGGATTTCTTGCAGGCTCCCACCATGATGGTCGCCAGGGCTAGCAGGGCCACCATAAGTTTTCTCATAATCAGGCGTGCATAAGGCGTTAGTTGACGGGGATGATGTCGGAGTGAATGGTGGGACAAAGGTTCCCTCGGCCGCCAACCGGATTTTTCACCTAGGTTAAAAAAGTGAACTATACTCCGGCACAGGATATCTCCTCAATTGCCTCAGGAAGAGTAGCGAATTGACCAACCAGAATAGCTTATCCGGAAAAACGATAGCGAGTGGTGCCGAATGGCATTAGAACGGGCCCGGCCCCTGTGTCGCTTTCAGCCATTGGGCCGGTGCTCCGAACGCGAATAGGGCCGATAAGGCCAATAGCAGGGTTTTCTTCGTGATTTTAAAAAGTACGAGCGGAAGCAGCGGCCAACCCAAAGCCAGACGAAATTCGGGCCTATGCCTTACCAAACCCATGATAAACCGCCGGTTTAAACTTGACTTTCATCAGGTTTAAGCCGGCGGCTTCCCTCGTATTTTGCTGCTGAGTAAGCTTACTTGTCCAGTTAGGCGGCCTCGGCTTCGCTTCTTCCGAACGGAAGGAGTTCCTGCTGGAACATGCGCTTCTTTTTACCTTGTTGTGACATGCCCCCTTTTCATCACGTCTCCCCTCGCCAGTTGCTGGCCCAGCAGCTTCAGGCTTTCGCCCGCCTTGCCGAAGAAGACATTCGCTTGGCCGAAGAACACTGGGTACTACGCACCATCCCGCGCAATGAGTTTTTCAATTTTCGCAACTCCGTATGCCAATACATCGGGTTTATCGTGAGTGGCCTGTTCCGCCTGTACTACGTCGACCCAGCGACGGATTTGGAACACGACGTAGCGTTTGCGCCAGCGGGCACGTTTCTCACTTCCCTAAAAAGCCTGATAACTCAGGAGGCATGTCCTTACTTCATTGCCGCGCTGGAAGATGCCGAATTATTGGTGATTAATGTGAGGCAGTTGCATCAGCTCTACGACCAGTCGCATGGCTGGGAACGGTTTGGCCGCCTACTGGCCGAGCAGTACCTGGTGTTGCAGCAGGCCAAGTCTGAGGCCATGCTTTTCCAAACGGCTGAGCAGCGCTACCTGACGCTATTAGCGCAGTTTCCGGACGTTACCAACCGGATTTCTTTAGGGCATGTCGCCTCTTATCTGGGCATCAAAGGTCCTTCGTTGAGTCGCATTCGCGCCCAATTAGGCCGAGCGTAACTAGGAGGTGTTAACAGTAAGTATTATGTTTAGTCAAGGAGTATTTGTTGACCGATGCGCAGTGGGCGCGGATTGCGCCGCTGCTGCCGGGCCGCGCTGGCACAAAGGGCGGGCGCGGCCAAGACAACCGCCGCTTTGTGGAAGCGGTGCTGTGGCTGATGCGCAATGGTTGCCGCTGGCGGGCCCTACTGGTGGAATGGGGCAACTGGCACACGACGTACATCCGGCTCCAGCGCTGAGCCTGCAGTTTTCTGTGGGCCAGATGATTAGCAGCTGTACGATAGGAAGACGCCCTGCACACGCTGCTGCTGGATTCGACCACCGTGCGGGCGCATCAGCACGCGAGCGGAGCGCGCAAAAAAACGGGCCGCAAGCCCTCGGCCGCAGCCGCGGCGGGCTGACCAGCAAGCTGCACGTGGTCGCTGACGTCCAAGGTCGGCTCGTGCGTTGCCGCCTGACGGCGGGCCAGCGCCACGACGCTCCGCAGGCTTTGCCCCTGCTCGAGGGCTTGACCCCGGCCTATCTTGTGGCCGACCGCGGCTACGATTCCGACCCGCTTGTGACCGCGCTGACCGCCCGCGGCACTTGTGCCGTGATTCCGCCCCGGCGCAAGCGCCGGCACCCGCGTGACTATGACGTAGCCCGCTACGCCCAGCGCCACTCTATCGAACGGCTCTTCAGCCGGCTCAAGCGATTTCGCCGCGTGGCGACGCGCTATGACAAACGCGACGCGCACTTTTTGGCCTTTATTCAGCTGGCAGCAATTGTGCTCTGGTTACGCGACTGTTAACACCTCCTAACCTAGATTGGGTGGACCGTTCGCGTTGCCACTTGCGGATAGCGGGTGAGGTGGTCTAGCTAAGCCGGACACAATTGGGACGTGGTTTTAAGTTGGGTTTCGAAGTGGTTGGGGGCGAGATAGCCAAGCGCGGAATGTGGGCGTTCGGCATTGTAATAGGCTACATGATGACTGATTTCGAGCTTGGCTTCTTCCAAGCCGGGAAAGCTGTCGCCGTCAAGCAACTCCGCTTTGAAGCGGCTCCGAAAGGATTCGACGTGGGCATTGTCGTAGCAGTTGCCACGCCGGCTGCTGCTTTGCAGGGCCCCATGCTGCGCCACCAGGTCATTAAAAGCAGGCAGCCGTGTACTGGCTCCCTTGGTCCGAATGGATAACGAGCCCGGCCGGGGACCAGCCCACAACCAACGCGCGGCGGAGCGCCTCGCTGACTAGGTCCTCGGGCATGGTATCGCGCACGTCCTACGTGCCGCCCCGGCGGCACCAAAGCCTACGACTTTGCGCCAACAGCGGTCAAGCCACACGGCTAGGTACAGCCAGCCGCCGCCCTGTTTGGGCAAGTAGGTGATGTCACCCACCCACACCCGGTTGGGAGCCGTGGGGGCCAGCAAGCGGTTGGGGGCAGCACGTGCAGCCGGGTCCGAATCGGGGGTGCGCGGCACGAACGAGCGCGGCTGTTGGGCCCGTAGGCCATGGGGTTTAAGCACGCGGCGGATGCGCCAGCGGCCGACGGCGTGGCCCTCGGCTTGCATTTCTACCCGCAGCCGGCAAGCACCATAGCGCTGGCTGTGGTACGCAAACGCTTCGCGCACCGCGACTTGCCAGGCCGGCTCGACCGGGGGCACCTGCTGGCGGCGCTGCCAAGCGTAATAAGCCGCCGGGGCCACGCCTAGCACTTGGCAGAGGAGGCGCACGGGCACCTGGCTGGCCCGCTGGGCGATGTGCTGGTAGGTACTCACCGGGTCGGCTGGCCGAAGATGACCAAGGCTTTTTTAAAATATCGAGTTCCTGCTCGGCTCGCTTCAGGCGGGCGCGCAAGGCGCGGACCTGCGGGTCGCGAGCCACCTCCACACTGCCGACCACGGCCACCACCTGGGCCTGCTACCAACGGTAAAGCAGTTTGGGGCTGATGCCTAATTGCCGGGCAGCCGCCTGCGTGCTGCGGCTCTCGCTGGCTAGGCGCAGCGCTTCGACTTTGAAGGCTTCGTCGTATGTACGCCGTTTGTCGGGCGAGGTCCCGCTGGTTTAGGTTGCCATACCAGAAGAAATATACGTCCTGCTTCTGTCCGTCATCTTTAGACCGCCTCACCCGCCGCTTGCGCGCGGAGTTGCATGCACAGGGCTACTGCGTCGGCCGCTGGCGCATTCGGCGGGTGTTGGCTGCCGCGGGCCTGCGCGCCCAGCAGCCGCGTTCGTTTGTACTCCACGACTCCGATCCGAACGTGCGCGCCGCCTCCAATCGCTTGCTGGACCAGCCGGCACCCACCACGCTCAACCAAGTTTGGGTGGGTGACATCACCTACTTGCCCAAACAGGGCGGCTGGCTCTTTCTGGCCACCTGGCTCGACCGCTACCCGTGCAAAGTCGTGGGCTTTGGTGCCGCCCCGGCGGCACGTAGGACGTGCGTGAAACGATGCCCGAAGACCTGGTCAGCGAGGCGTTACGTCGGGCCCTGGCCATACGTCAGCCAGCAGCTGGACTGGTCGTCCATTCTGACCAGGGCAGCTAACACTCCGCGACCAACTTTAAGGTCCTAGTAGCTCGGCACCAGGCCGTGCTGAGCATGAGTAGCCGGGGTAACTGCTACGATAACGCCCACGCGGAGTCCTTCTGGAGTCGGCTCAAAACCGAACTGCTCGATGGCGGTAGCTTCCGCAACCTCCCCGAAGCCCGGCTAGAAATCAGCCATTACGTAGCCTATTACAATGCCGAACGACGGCATTCAGCCCTCGGCTATCTCGCCCCTAACCACTTCGAAACCCACTTTCAAACCACGTCCCAAGTCTGTGCGGCTTAGCTAGACCACCTCATTTACATCCTTGTAGACCATATACAATTCGTTGTGAATCTTTACTCGACCAGCTGGCAATTCTTGGCACAGTAGGCGAAGACCAGGCTCCCTCGCCGCATCGTTGTCACTATACCGGTGCATCTCAGCTTATCCTAGCAATTGCGGCATCGCTTCTTGAAGCAAGTTTACCGAGTTCAGCTCTAGCGCCATTTGGGTGAAAGACGCCTGTTTTAAGAGAGTAAGCGCTGATAGGTAGTCCATAAACCCCTCAAACACCTACACTCCCTGCGTACGCCCTGGCGGCCAAGTCAGACCCTTACCTCCAATTACTGCCTGGAAGCCTCTGCTCCTTACCTCCCACCTCGCAGTCGTTTTCCACCCGAGGCCGAAATATGGTTACTGAAGAAACAACTCAACAAAACCAATGTTGTGGGCCTCATTCCCGACCTCGACGATGATGTATTTCGGCCTGTAACTCTTCTAGAAAAATACCGCATTTCGGAACTCGAAACCTGTCTATCCTTCGTTCGTGACCCCTGGTTATATCTGCTTCATGTAGCAGCTTTAACTCGCATTACCCGCCGGAAGCTTGGCATGCACGTGGGCCGCAAAACTTACGCCACCTTAAAAATTTACCAGGGCGTACCGGCACGCCTAGTGATGTTGGCAACCGGCCGCCAGACCGAGCCGCAATTCAATGTGTGCTTAGGTATTGATGAGCAAGAATTGCTCGACTCACATCGCAAGACAGCCTGTCGACTACCGGCAACCGAGGCAACCTAAAAAGGTAAAATCAGGGGCAGTAAAAGTCAAGAGCTAACTGATTGTTACTAAAGCTGGCTGTTGCAACCTACTTAAATAGCCGTTTATGGCTATTTAAATCCAGTCAAAAAAGCATAGGCACAAAAAAAGGTCGCGCCACCCGGCACGAGATGAAGTTTTGCTTCTACGTAATAGAGGTCGTTTTTAACTTTTCAGGTGCAAAAACAGGGGCAGTATTTTTCTAGAAGTAGCAATCAACTCCCTTATTGGCTTACTACTTCTCGCCTCTTACCATTTAGCAGGGGCAGTTCTAACTAGCTGCTCTCCTTAGCTAGCTGTTGGTGCCAGCTAAGCTAAGGATTAAGGGGTATGCGGAGAATAACACTTATATTCGCCGCATAATTTGCGGAGTTTGCCATGTACATTTATCAGCAGCCGACGTGGCCCACCTTCACATGGCACCATGAGCAGCTCGCACCGTTGCTGGGCACGGTACGCCACCAGCAAGGTCGCGTGTTGGGCCATATGGAGGCCTTGGGCTTCTCCTTGCAGGCTGAGGCTCTGTTGCAAACCCTTACGCTAGAAGCCGTTCAATCGAGTGAAATCGAAGGCGAACACTTGCCCAGCGAGCAAGTGCGTTCCTCATTAGCCCGCCGCTTAGGCATTCCTGTGGCAGGCCTTGTACCGGCCGAGCGCCGGGTCGAAGGCGTGGTTGAAATGCTGCTGGACGCCACGCAAGAATTCGCTCAGCCCGTCACGGCCGACCGCTTGTGCAGCTGGCAGGCCGCCCTGTTTCCCAGCGGGCGCAGTGGCTTACAGCGCATTCAGGTCGGAGCCTGGCGCACCGGGGTGAAAGGTCCGATGCAAGTGGTCT
>CALMOO010000856.1 GCA_937871705.1 uncultured Hymenobacter sp. | reverse complement strand
GCTGACTGATATCCAGGTCGACGCCGAGTATCCGCGCGGGCTGGCCGTGCTCATCGCGGAGCACTACCGCCTTAATGCGCATAGTTTTTACCTGGCCGCCCACGCGCAGGCGCAAGGTGTCTTCTACATCGGCGGCGCCCGTGGTAAGCTGGCGCACGAGCTGCTCGGCCTGGGGCCGGTCTTTGTCCACCACGTAGTCGAGGTAGAGGGCGGGCCCCACCGGCTGGCCCAGCAGCTGGTACATGCCGTCGGACCAGCGCATGGTGCTCGTGGCCAGCTCGTAGTCCCAGCTGCCCAGGCCCGCCACGGCTTCGGCCTGCTCCAGCAAGCGCAGGTTTTTGATGCGCTCCTGCTCGGCTTGCTTGCGGGCCGTAATGTCTTCGCCAATCACCAGCACGCCGTCGTCGAGCTTGGTGGCGTTGCTGCGAAACCAGCCTGTGAGTTGGCCGTCGTTATAAAACACCTCCCTGTCCTCGCTGACTCCGGTTTCAACCACGCCGCGGTACAAGCTCAGGTACGCGCTGTCTTTCAATTCCGGGAAAACCTCCAAAAAGCGCCGGCCCACCATCGGGCGCCGGCTCTCCAGCTGCTCGGTGTTGGAATTAATGAAGATATACTCCAGGTCCACAATGCGGCCATGCTCGTCGCGAATGGCCTTGAACGCGCTGATGTAGGCCGATTGCGACTCGGCAATACCTTGCAGCAGGTCGCGGCTTTCGCGCAGCTCGTGGGTGCGCTCCGCTACCTGCTGCTCTAGCCGGGTGCTAAATTCTGCCAGCTGTTGCTCGGCCCGTTTGCGGGCCGTGATGTCGGCCGCCGCGCCAAACCACTCCACGATTTCGCCCTGCGCATCGAGCACTGGCACGGCGCGGGAAAACGTCCAGGCCACGGTGCCGTCGGCGCGGTAGACGCGGTGCTCCAGCTCAAAGACGCTTTTGGCCGCGATGGCCGCGTGAATGGTGGCCCAGGCCCGCGCCTGCTCCTCCTGCGGGATGTATTTCTCCACCCAGGTAGTGCTCGGGTCCTGGGTGTCGGCCAGGAAGTTTTTGCCTACCAGGGTCAGCATTTGCCGCCAGTCTGGGCTCATGCGGTAGAGCATGTCGGAGCTAGTGGTGACGAACAGGCGCAACTGCTCCTCCGACCGGGCCAGCGCTTCTTCGGCGCGGGTGCGCTCCACGGCCGCCCAGGTGCGCTGGGCCGTTTCTTCCACCAGCGCCACCTCCTGCGGCGCCCAGGTGCGGGGCGTGCTTTGGTTAGCTACCAGCGTGGCCACCAGCCGCCCCTGCTTCACCAGAGGCACCACCACGGCGGCCCGGATGTCATTGCTGCGGTAGTCGGCCCGCTGCTCGTCGGGCAAGGTGGGGTCAGTGTTTACGTCATGGGCTACCCAGGTGCGGCCGTCCGCCAGCCACGGCATAGGCCAGTCGCCGAGGGGGTAGCGGCGGGCTTGGCTGGGGGCACCCGGCCGGTGCCAGTCGCGCACCACCACAAACTCCTGCGCCGCGTCATTAATGACGACGTAGTAGGCTCGGTCTACGCCCAGGTGCTGGCCCAGCACTTGGGCGGCAGTGGCCTGAAGGTCGGCTGAGCTAATGAGCGGGCGCAGCGCGTCGCTGAGTTGCAGCAGAAATGCTTGCCGCTCCTCGCGCTCGCGCAAGGCTTGCTCGGCCAGCTTGCGGGTGGTAATGTCGTGGCTCACGGCCAGCACAGCCGCTACCTGGCCGCGGCCATCACGCAGCGGCCCGCCCTGCGTGGCAAACGTGCGCCCGCCCTGCGCATGCTCGTACTCGAACGGCTGGCCGGCCAACGCCTGCCGGTACAGGCGCTGGTAGTCGGGCCACAGCGCGGGTGGGGTCAGTTCGGCCACCGGGCGGCCCAGAAAATCGGCCGGTTGCAGCCCCACCTGGCGCAGGGCCTCGCCTTCGGCCACCTGGTAGCGCAGCCCGGCATCTACCACGAACACGGCGCCGCCCGGCAGGTTTTCTATTACTACCCGCAGGCGTTCCTCGCTCGCCCGCAGGGCTTCCTCGGCGCGGGCGCGCTCTACAGCCGCCCAGGTGCGCTCGGCTACTTTAGCGGCCAGGGCCACATCGGCGGCAGCCCACTCGCGGGGGGCGCGCTGCACCAGGCACAGCACGCCGGCCGGCTGCCCATTTTTGATGACGGGCACATTCAGGTAAGAAATCACTTGCAGCTGCACGCAGAGCTGACGCAGGTTTTCATCAACTGCCTCGTCCTGGCGCACGTCGCGGACGCTGAACGGCCGGCCCGCTTCAATTACCGCTTGCAGCGGCGCAAAGT
>CALMOO010000855.1 GCA_937871705.1 uncultured Hymenobacter sp. | reverse complement strand
GCTTAACGGGGGTAGGGAGCGCCGCAGCGTCGTAGGCAATAGTTGAAAAGTCGGGACGCATACTAAATACAAATTATTTGCAAGGAATTATCTCAATCAATGTTGCTTCTCAAGCAAAATAATGGGGCTTAACCCCTCGGCTGTCCACTGGCTAGCGAAGTACAGGTATTCATCAGGGTAATCTTCCAAACGAGCCCCTCCCGGCGCGTCTGCCAGGTGCTATTCAACTTCCGATTTCCAAAACTTAAAGCATTGCGCGGCATCAATTATTTCTAAGTAGTGCCCAACGTCAGCAACTGCAAATCGAATGGGCTCAATCTGAAGAATAGCTTCTGTAGCTTCTTTAGTTAGTCATTTCTCCCTCCTATAACTATCTAGGTTGTTTCCAAGCTGAAAATCCTTGATGGGAGTTTGTATTATCTTTCGCTTAAAGGAATTCATAGGTACTTAGCAATCAATAACTAAAACCTACCGCCCCTGCAGCCGCGCCAGCACCTCCTCGGTGCGATGACCTTCCATCACAAACTCTTTAAACCCAAACACGCGCACAGCCTCCAGCAGCGTGGCCAGGTCTGAGGTGATAAGCGACGGAATATCAAATAAATGGCCGGGTTGCACCTGCTGCACCACCCGCGCCAGCTGGTCGAACTGGGAGGGGGTAGCGTACATCAGGGTCGCTTCCTCGGGCTTGGAAAACAGCACCGAGTAAGAATCGGGCGCTACATCGGGCATCGGTGCTTGGGCACTGGGCTGGCTGGGGTGCAGCACGTGCCAAAAAGCATCGGCAATATCCTCGTTCACCCTGGCCCCGCCAAGCAGCACCAGCGTAGCGTGCTTGTCTTTATTGGAGCGTCGCTCGAAGTGCAGGGCCGTGGCCAAGCGCAGCACTTCGCTGGGGTAAGTTGCCCGGGTGGTGTCGAACTCGCGTGAGCGCAGCAGCAGCTTGGGCTGAAAGTCAAATTTCTCGTTCAGGTTCTGGAAGCGATTGGTGCCCACCACCACGTCCTGGCCAGTGGCAATGCGCTTAAACTTATCGAGTCCCGCTTGGCTCACGGCCTCCAGCGCCCGGCTGCGCGCCTTAAGCATCCCGCCCTGGGCTTCGAGGGCCTGAAACTCGGCCCAGGCGGCGCGGGCCAGCTCATCGGTCAGGGTTTCAATGAAATAGGAGCCCGCCGCGGGGTCGGCCACCCAGTCGAGGTGGGCTTCCTGGCTCAGAATAACCGGCACGTTGCGCGCGAGGCGCGCGCTAAATTCATTTTGCGGCTGAAACAAGCAGTCGAAGGCGGCTACCTGAATTGAATCGGCCCCGCCTAGCACCGCGCTCATGGCCTCCGTGGTGTGGCGCAGCAGGTTGGTGTGCGCATCGAGAGTAGTCTGCGTCCAGGTGGAGGTAGTGGCATAGATGGGCAGCGTAACGGCGCCCTCCACCGGCAGCCCAAAGGCATGCAGCAGTGTGGCCCACAGCCGCCGGGCGGCGCGCAGCCGCGCTATTTCGGGGAAGTAGCTAGGCCCGATGGCAAAGTCGAGGTGAAAATTGCGCGCCACGTCGGCCGCCGAAATGCCGCTTTCTTCATCAGGCAGCTCAACCATCATGGCGGCGGCCGTGCTCAGGCTAAAAGCCAGCTGCTGCGTAAGCGTGGCCCCCCGGTTGCCAAAATAAGCCCCATTCACGGCCAGTACCCGAAATGCTGTCCAGCCCTGCGTTAGCGCTAGGCACCGGCGCAGCCCCGCCCGAAATAGCCCCAGCTCGGCCCCCTCCGGCACCATAGTGGGTGCAAAGCGCAGGAAGCCTGTTAGCGGCCCTTCGGCGTTGGCTTCGCTTAGCTCTTGCAGCAGGTGGTCAGGGTTTTGTGTTACGGTATAGCCTACCCAAGTGCTAGCCAAGGGTAAGCGGTCGGCCAGCGCCGTCACGGCAAAAGCAGAGGGGTCGCCACTAAGGACAAAGTGCAGGCCATCGGCTCCGCGAGCCAAGGCGTCCGCGCCCTGCTCTATCTGCAAGCGGCCATCAGTACCGGCCGGCACCGTGAGGGCCACCACGTTGCGGCATGGCGCGGGGCGGGGGGGTAGGGGAGGCGGCGGCCCGCCTAGCTCTGTCAACGCTTCGCGGTGGTAGAAGGGCTCGGCCACTATGCCATCAGGCAGTGTCCAGCGCAAGCTCGCCGGGTCGGCGCCCTTGAGTTCGCGGACCAGCTGCGCCTGCCACTGCACCGTGGTCACGGGCGAAAACTCGGGAAATGAAACCGGTGCGACCGGAGGCGTATCAGACATAAAAAAAGCGATAAAATACCAGGCGCCTCGCCCCGCTCAAAGATACCTCCCCGGCCGGTATGGGCTGATGCGAGCCTTTTAAGTAGCCCTGTTAAGGAAGGTAACCGTACTTTTGTAATCCTGCTGCCCGATGTTTTTACGTATGATGCCCTTTTTTCGTCCTATTGCCGCTGTCCTATTGGTGCTCACGTTGGCCACGGCCTGCCAGCGCGCCCCGCTCGTAGCTACGGCCCACCTACCCAGCGCCACCAGCCAGCCCGTAGGCAACGCCCTACCCCCCGATGCCGCCGCCGCCGACTTCATCAAGCCCTACCACGACAAAGTGCTGGCCCAGATGCAGGAAGTGCTGGGCACCGCCCCCGTTGCCCTCACCAAGAAGCCCGGCGAAAACCTCATCGTCAATTTCGTGGCCGATTTGCAGCGCACCGCCGCGGCCAAAGCCTTGGGTCAGCCCGTGGCCTTGGGCGTGATGACCAATGGGGGCATGCGCACCGAGCTGCCGGCCGGGCCCATAACTTTAGGCAACGTATTCGAGCTCATGCCTTTTGAGAACGAGCTGATGGTGCTCGATGCGCCCGGCCCAGTGGTGCAGCAGCTCTTCGAGTTCGCCGCCAAGGTGCGCATGGCCGTGTCGGGCGCTACCTACGAGGTAGGCGCCGATGGCCACCCGCACGACATTCGCATTGGCGGCCAGCCCTTCGACCCGGCCCGCAGCTACAGTATCGCCATCTCGGACTACCTCGCGGGCGGCGGCGACAACATGGATTTCCTGAAAGCCGTAGTGCCGCGCCACACCGGCCTGCTGCTGCGCACCGCCATCGCCGACCACATCCGCGCCCTCACCAAAGCCGGCCAGCCCGTCACGGCCCAAATTGAAGGCAGAGTGAAGGTCATTTAACAAGTCTCAGGTAATACTTAACGGGGCTCCTAGTCAGGCGGCAGTTTTGCCGCCTATGCCCTGCTAAGTAGTTGGTGATAACTGTTCTTTGCCGAGTGTTAAATGCTAAATGTTAATTGTTAAATGACAACCCGTCGCGACTTTCTTCAGAAATCCCTGCTCGGCACTGCCAGCCTGAGCCTGCTCGGCCCCAGCCTGCTAGCCGAAGCCGCCAGCGGCCCGGCTAAACTTGTTATTCTGCATACTAACGATATGCACTCGCGCATCGAGCCCTTTCCCGACAATGCGCCGCAGTGGGCCGGACTCGGCGGCATGGCCCGGCGCGAGGCCCTCATCGACAGCGTACGCCACCAGGAGCCCAACGTACTGCTGCTCGACTCGGGCGATATCTGGCAGGGCACGCCGTATTTCAACTTCTTTCAGGGCGAGCTCGAATACAAGCTCATGAGCCGCATGAAGTACGATGCTTCCACCTTCGGCAACCACGACTTCGACAACGGCCTCGAAGGCTTGCAAAAGCAGCTGCCCAACGCCGGTTTTCCGTTTCTTAGCGCCAATTACGACTTCAGCGGCACGCCGCTGGCCAGCCGTTTTCAGCCTTACAAAGTGTTTGAAAAAGCGGGCGCTCGCATCGGCGTCTTCGGCATTGGCCTCGAACTAAAAGGCCTGGTAGCCGACAAAAACTTTGGCGCCACCAAGTACCTCGACCCCGTGGCCATCGCCAAAGCTCAGGTGCAGCTGCTGCGCCAGCACGAGCGCTGCGACATGGTAATCTGCCTCTCGCACCTCGGCTATAAGTACGAAAGCGAAAAAATTGACGACCGAAAACTCGCTGCTCAAGTCGGTGGCATCGACCTGATTTTGGGCGGCCATACCCACACGTTTATGCCCGCTCCCGAGCCCATAACCGGCCCCAACGGCCACGTGACGCTCATTAACCAAGTGGGCTGGTCCGGAATCAACCTTGGCCGCATCGACTATGAATTGCGGCGCGGTGCCCGCCCGGTGCGTGCTACCAGCGCGCTCGTGTTGCCCGTAGGGGCTACCTGTTAAAAGCCCGACATAAGCAAGCTTTTACCGGCTTTTTTGTCTGCGGGTTTATGCGCAAATTTGTTCCCCCCGCGCCCGTCCGGCAACGTATGCGGCTTGGTTTAATTCGTATTTTTCCGCCGCCATCGGCCGCTCACCCGGCTTTTTTCTTCACCTCATGTCGCAGGATTTCCGCTCCGTTTGGGCTAACTGCCTGCGCGTTATCCGCACGGAGGTGGGGGAACAAAGCTTCCGTACCTGGTTCGACCCCATTGCGCCCGTCGAGCTGCAAGGCAAGGTGCTCACCATCCAGGTTCCAAGCGTTTACTTCTACGAATTTCTCGAAGAGCACTACGTTGAGGAGTTAAAGCGCGCGATTTATCAGGAGCTTGGCCCCGAGGGCCGCCTTGAGTACAGCGTAGTCGTTGACCAAGGCAATGCCCAGGCGCCGCCCAAGGCCATGCACCTGCCGCCCGCTCGCAAGGCCGCGCCCGGCACGCCCGCTGCCGAAAGCCGCTCCTACGGCGAAGGCCGCCCTTTCACAACGGGTACGGCTTCGCACAATACCGGCCCCGGCCGCCACACTGGGGCACCGCCCGCGCGCCATTTGGTGCCCGGCGGCAACACCGCTACGGCCGCTCAGGCCCAGGCCGCCAACACCCTGCGCAACCCCTTTGACGCGGCCAAAACGATGGACCGCAACATCGTGCCGTCGCAGCTCAACACCACGTATACTTTTGAGAACTACGTGGAAGGCGACTGCAACCGCCTGGCGCGCTCGGCTGGCCTCGCCGTGGCCAACAAGCCTGGCACAACGGCCTTCAACCCCCTAATGGTGTATGGGGGGGTAGGGCTCGGCAAAACGCACTTGGTGCAGGCCATCGGCAACCACATCAAGGCCACCAACACCGAGAAGTTCGTGCTCTACGTGTCGGCCGAGAAGTTTACCAACCAGTTTATCGAAAGCCTGCAGCGCAACGCTGTGCAGGACTTCGCCAACTTTTACCTGCTCGTCGACGTGCTCATCCTCGACGACGTGCAGTTTCTGGCTAATAAAGGCAAAACTCAGGAGATGTTCTTCCACATCTTCAACCACTTGCACCAGGGCGGCCGTCAGATTGTGATGACCAGCGACCGGCCTCCGCGCGAGTTAAGCGGGCTCGAAGACCGGCTGCTCTCGCGCTTCAAGTGGGGCCTCACAGCTGACGTGCAAAGCCCGGATTTTGAGACGCGCATCGCCATCATCCAGAACAAGGCCCAGCAGGACGGCATGGAAATCGCTCCGCAGGTAGTCGAGTACCTGGCCCACTCCGTGCCGACCAACGTGCGCGAGTTGGAAGGTGTGCTTACTACCCTGCTGGCTCAGAGCGTCTTAACCCGTCGCGATATCGACCTCGAAATGGCTAAAGGTGCCCTACGCCATATCATTGAGGAGGTAGAGGCGGAGGTAAACGTCGATTTCATTCAGAAAACTGTGGCCGATTACTTCGGTGTGCCAGTGGCGTTGCTGAAGGAGAAAACCCGTAAAAAAGAGATAGTTACGGCCCGACAAGTGGCCATGTATTTCACTAAGGAGCACACCAGCCATTCCTTGAAAACCATCGGCTACCATTTCGGCGGCCGCGACCACGCCACAGTTATTCACTCGGCGCAGACAGTCTCTGATTTGGTCGATTCAGATAAAAAATTCCGGGAGCAAATTACCGAGCTGCGCAAGAAGTTCGTGGTTAAATGAAGAAGGAGTAGCTGATGGCTACTCCTTTCTTATTTAGTTAAAGTATTTCCTTGGGGTAGCAGATGTAATACTTCTGCACCTTCTGGCTCAAAGCCCGGATATTAGGTAAGTCGGACGCCTCCGTTACGTTTACTACCTTGCCCAGCTTAGTTAGGATGTCAATGGTTTCCTGGCTGTTAGAGTCGTAAGCGGTGTTGCTGAGCTTGCCGGTTATCATCAGCTGCCGCGCGTCGTCCAGCGACAGCTGAAAGCTCTCGGCAATAAGCTCCACAATACCCAACTGGAATTCTTCCTCATAAGGCTCGGAGCGAATGACGATTTTGAAGAGCTGCCGATTAAGTAAGCTTTTGGCTAAGAAGCTCAAGACTTTGTCTTCGTGCGAAGTCCAGGATTTGATGGCTGCCCAAATATCGGTATCGTCTAGCTCCACGAAGTGGCTCAGTACCTTAGAGTTTTGCTGAAATTCGGCCAGCGTGACGGCGCGGCCCAAGAAGTAGGTGAGGCAGCTGCTACCCGACACGGCCACGCCAGCACGGGCCAGGTCGCGGGCGCGCTGCATCACGCGGATAACCATCTGCTCGGCGCTCGTAACGGTTTTGTGCAGATATACTTGCCAGTACATCAGCCGCCGGCTCACCAGGAAGTTCTCGACTGAGTACACGGCTTTTTCTTCTAGTACGAGCCGGTCGTTAGCCACTTGCAGCATCTTGATGAGGCGGTCAGCACCCGGCCTACCCTCCTCTACGCCGGTGTAGAACGAGTCGCGGTTGAGGTAGTCGAGCCGGTCCATATCGAGCTGCGAGCTGATGAGCTGGTGAAAAAACTCCCGCTCGTAGCTGCCCTGAAACATCTGAATGGCCAGGCTCAGCTTGCCCTGAAACTGGTCGTTGAGCCGCTCCATGAGGTAGAGCGACAGCTGTTCGTGGGGAACATCTTGAAAAATAGCCGTTTCCAAGGCGTGCGACAGTGGGCCGTGGCCTATGTCGTGCAGCAAAATGGCAATTTGGGCGGCTTCGCCTTCGGCCGCCGAAATCTTCACGCCCTTGTCCTTGAGTGTGCGCAGGGCCAGCTGCATGAGGTGCATGGCCCCGAGCGCGTGATGAAAGCGCGTGTGCAACGCTCCTGGATACACGAAGTTAGTGAGTCCCAGCTGCTGAATCCGGCGCAGCCGCTGAAAGTACGGGTGCTCAATTAAATCAAACAGCAGCTCGGTGGGCACCGTGACGAAGCCGTACACGGGGTCGTTAAATATCTTCTTTTTATTCATGCGAGTAACGCCAAGCTTCGGCTTGGCGCGATGCCGGGCTGGGCGATGAATGCAGCCCACTGGCCGACTCTGCGTCGTTGGAATGAACCCAAACCCAGGTTTTCCGGTAAAGCTACGGACGGCTTACCATCTAGGATACTAGAAAAGCCACCGTTGCCGTTATCTCCGCTAACGTTTTCAATTCCCTACCCACCAAGCCGGAGCTTGGTGCCCTCTGCTTATGCAACGATACTCCATTCTTTGGGCCGACGACGAAATCGACTTGCTCAAACCACATATTTTGTTTCTTAAAGAAAAAGGCTACGATGTAACCGGCGTAAATTCGGGCGCCGATGCCCTCGAAGAAGTTCAGGAGAAAAACTACGATTTAGTGTTTCTGGACGAAAACATGCCGGGCCTGACGGGCCTTGAGACGCTTACTGAAATCAAAACGGCGCGGCCAACGGTGCCCGTTATTATGATAACGAAGAGCGAGGAAGAGCATATTATGGAAGGAGCCATCGGCGCGAAAATCGCTGATTACCTGATTAAACCCGTCAATCCGAACCAGATTTTACTGTCGGTGAAGAAGGTGCTCGACAACAAGCGCCTCATCACCGAAGCCACCAATACCGGCTACCAGCGCGACTTTCGCCAGCTGGGCATGCAGCTTTCCGACCGCCTATCCCCCTCTGAATGGGTAGACGTGTATAAAAAGTTGGTTTATTGGGAGTTGGAAATAAACGAAACCGAAGGCAAGAGCATGGCCGAGGTTTTCAACATGCAAAAAGACGAGGCGAATACCTACTTCGGCCGCTTCATTATTGAGAATTACGAGGACTGGGTGAACGGCCGCGACAAGGATGCGCCACTGATGTCGCACCAGCTGTTTAAGGAGAAAGTGTTTCCGCTGATGAAGCAAACGGGTGAGACGCCGGTTTACTTCGTGCTCATCGACAACTTGCGCTACGACCAGTGGAAAGTGCTCGAACCCATTATTGCCGAGCTGTTTACGGTCGATTCGGAAGAGCTGTACTACAGCATCTTGCCTACTACCACGGCCTACGCTCGCAATGCCATATTTGCGGGTATGATGCCCGGCGACGTGCAAAAGAAATACCCCAATCTTTGGGTGTGGGACGAAGACGAGGAAGGCAAGAACCTGCATGAGGCCGAGTTCATGGAAATCAACTTCCAACGCAACAACCAGAAGGCCAAGCACAGCTACCACAAGGTAACTAACCTGCAGGCTGGCAAGGACTTGCTGGGTAAAATGACCAACCTGCACAACAATTACAAGCTCAACGTCATCGTCTACAACTTCGTGGACATGCTCTCGCACGCCCGCACTGACATGGCCATGATTCGGGAGCTGGCCGCCGATGAGTCGGCGTATCGCAGCATCACGCGCTCGTGGTTCTTGCACTCGCCGCTCTACGAGATGCTCCAAACTATTGCGGAAAAGAAAGGTAAGCTCATCATCACGACCGACCACGGCACGATTCGCGTGAAGCGCCCCTACAAAATTGTGGGCGACCGCAACACCAACACCAACCTGCGCTACAAGCACGGCCGCAACCTGGGCTTCGACGAGAGCCGCGACGTGTACGTGGTACGCAAGCCGGAGAATATTTTCCTACCCCGCGAAAACGTGAGCACGGCTTACGTCTTCACGCTCGGCGATTATTTCTTCGCCTATCCCAACAACTATAATTACTACGTGAACTACTACAAGGACACGTTCCAGCACGGCGGCATCTCGCTGGAAGAATGCATCATTCCGTATATTACCTTGACAGCCAAGGGGTAGCCTAAGGTTTGGCCAAGTAAAAGGGGTTTCACCAGGTGTTGAACGATGGTTCTCACCTGGCGAAACCCCTTTTACTTAGCTAAGCCCTTGGCGCTAAATCTTACTTCAACTTGTCGAGCGCCGCCCGCAGCCGGGGTAGAGCCGCTTGGATAGAAGCCAGCGACTCGGCTCCCATCGATAACCGGAACCAAGGCTCGGCGGCCGAGGCGCCGAAGGCGCTGAATGGCACCACCGCCAGCTGCGCCTCAGTGAGCAGGTAGGAGGTGATGTCCTTAGTAGTAGCCAGCACCTCGCCAGCGGGCGTGATGCGACCCAGCACGTCGATTTTGGCCGTGAGGTAGATGGCACCCGCCGGCGCGATGGCATCGACGGGGTAGCCTTGCTGGTGCAGCGCGTGCAAGCCGTGGTAAAAAGCGTCGAGGCTGGCTTGCAGGCCTGCCTTGAGGCCGGTCAGGTACTCATCAACGGGCGCTACTTGGGGTAGGAAGGCCGCAGTAGCCACTTGCTCGGCCTTAGGCGCCCACGCGCCGATGTGGCCTAGTAGCGACTTCATCTTATCAATTACCAGCTTAGGGCCGAACGAGTAGCCTACGCGCACGCCGGTAGCGGCAAAGCACTTCGAGATGCCATCGATGTACACCACGTAGTCGCGCAGGGCTGGGCGCAGGCTTATGGGGTCAACGTGCTGGGTATCACCAAAGGTGAGCAGCCAATAAATCTGGTCGTAAAGAATGTAGAGCGGCTTCTCATCGGGGCCGCGGCGCTGGTTTTCGGCCAGTACTAAGTCGCAGATTTCTTCCAGCACTTCCTTCGTGAACACGGTGCCGGTTGGGTTGAGCGGCGAGCACAGAGCCAGCAGCGTAGCGCCGGCCAAGTGCGGGGCCAGCTCAGCCGCAGTCGGCATAAAATCGTGCGTTGGTTGGGTAGGCACGGCTATCTGCTCGGCGCCAGTAAGGTGGCAATAATGGTTGTTGTTCCACGAAGGCACGGGATACACCACGCGGTCGCCGGGGTCTACCAGGGCCAGGTAAGCCGCGTAGATGAGCGGGCGCGAGCCACCCGCCACCAGCAGCTCATCGGCGGGCGAGTAGCTGAGGCCCAAGCGGTTCTTCAAGAAATCGGCGGCTGCCTGGCGCATGTCGGCCGTGCCGGCCGCTGGTGGATAGTTCGTTTGGCCGGCCTGGTAGGCGGCCGAAACGCCATCGCGCAAGCCAGCCGGAATGGGGAAAAGCTTGGGGTCGAAGTCGCCGATAGTGAGATTGCAGATGGTTTCGCCCTGGCGAATCTGCTCGCTCACGGCGTTGCCGATTCTGATAATTTCGGAGCCGCTCAGTTGGTCGGCCAGCCGGGAAATGCGCATTAGGATAGGGGTAGGGGAGTAAAGTAGCAAAGACACCCAAAGATACCAGGTGTTGCAGAGAGCAAAATGGAAGGGGGCAAATGAGCCAGGGGGTAGGAACCTCCGTCATTGCCTTGTAAGTATGCAATAATGGCCCTTACTCACTTCTTACCGATTCACCCAGTCTTCCCCACCAAAAATCCGTTTCACGGTGTATTGTTTAGCTTCTTTGGCCGTAAGCTGGTGCGCCCACGCTGCCCGCCCCTTGGTAGCAGCACCCGGCCCGCTGGAACGGTATTCGGCGTAATAGGCGGTTTTTTCATTCTCGGGATTTTTCCAATTATCCCAGCCTACCGGCACAATGTGCCCACCTAGCTCGCAGCGCAGGTACACTACTTTGGCATCTGGCCGCCAGGGCCGGCCTAAGTATACTTTCTTGGCCAGGGTGGTGTCGGCCGTCAGCTTGCAGTCCAGAAACACGAAGCCAAACGCTTGCCCGGCGGGGGTAGAAGCCGCCGTGATAAACGAATTTTTCTTGCTCCGTATCACGCAATGGTCAAACACGCCGATGGCAGCGCCAAAGATGAAGTCCGTCGTGCCCTCGATGTAGCAGTTCTGGTAATACTGCCGGCTACCCCCCGCCGCCAGCAGCAGCACGTCCTGGTTGCCCACTAGGCGGCAGTGCCGAAATACGGCTCGGTCGCCTTCCACATGCAGTGCCACGGCCTGCCCCGCCGTGTAGCCAGCTGCGTTTTCAAACGTCACGTTCTCCGCCGTAAAGTCATTGGCCTGCACCAGCACCGAATACGAGGTGGGGGTAGTAATGCCATTGGCGCCCGAGTGGTCGGCGTAAGTGATAACCGTGGCCGCCGCATCGCCAGTGCCACGCAGCACGAGGTGCGTTTTCAAGGTCGGTACCACCACTTTCTCATGGTAAGTACCCGGCTTGAGCTGAATAATTACCGGCGTCGCCGACTGATTCGGTGCCGCATCAATCGCCGCTTGCACCGTACTAAACTGCCCGCTGCCATCGGCCGCTACTATGAGCAGGCCAGTTCGTGGCGCAGGCTGAGCATGAGCCGCTAGGTTACCGAACGCCAGCACAGCTGCTAGAAAAAGCGTTTTCATCAAGGGGTAGTAGGCTGTGCGTTGGCATTAATGGGGGTAGCAACGGCATTTTTAGGAAGCGGCTTGGCCAAATGCTCCTCCACCAACGCGACATGCTGAGCTTTTAAATCATTCACCACCAGTTGTGCCATCTTGCGGGCACCCAGCTCGTTGAAGTGCGTATTGTCGTTGCGGCCCAGCGGGTAGTTCGGATGGTCGCCGGGCGCCAGCTGCATAAACAGCAGCTTCGAGTTCTCATCGCCCATGCCTTGGAGCAGCGCGCGGCTGAGCTTGTCCATATCAACCAAGGTCACCTTGTACTCCGTGGCTACTGCCATAGTAGCCGCCGAATACAAGATGTGCGTTTCCTTAATGTGGCCTTCTTTGTCAAAATATCGGCGCGTAACCGGCGTAAGCAGAATGGGCGTTGCCTTTTTACTGCGCGTTTCAGTCACGAACTTGATAAGGTTCTTCCGATAGTCTTCCGGCGACGTGTAGCGGTCAGGATTGGCCTGCGATTCGTCATTGTGCCCGAACTGAATGAACACGTAATCGCCGGGCTGCAAAGCCGTTATCACTGGCTGCCAGCGGTTCTCGGCTAAGAAAGTGCGGGTGCTGCGGCCATTCTGCGCCCGGTTGTCCACGACCACCGTCGTGTCGAAAAACGTAGCCAGGGGCATTCCCCAGCCCGTTTCCGGAAACGTTGCCCTGATTTTATTTGCCATTGTTGAATCACCAATCAGGTACAGCTTAGTCTTGTGGGGTGTGGGCGGGGCCGAGATAAAAGCCACTAAGCCAAGCAGCAGCACAATTTTGAGGGGTAGGGCGCGCAACATGGGTGGGAAAAAGAATTAGGTAAGCTATTGATAACCCAGTGCCATTATTTCGCCTGAGGGTCCACCGTCTTTTTTACCGTGCCTCGCACGATGTGGTCGACCAACCCCAGCTTTAGCGCCCGAATGTCGGCCAGCACCAGTTCGGCCATGCGGCGGGCGCCTAGCTCATTAAAATGCGTGTTGTCCTCGCGGCCCTCGGGGTAGTTGGGGTGCTCGCCCGGCGCTAAGTGGTTGAAGAGCAGCTTCGAGTTTTCCGGCCCAAATTGCTGTAGCAAGGCTTGGCTGCGCACGTCAAGGTCGATGAGGGGGGTAGCAGTTTCGCGCGCCACGGCGCGCACCAACTCGGCATAAACGGCGTGGGTTTCCTCCACCTTGCCAGCTGCGTCGAACTTGCGGCGCGCCACGGGCGTCAGCAGCACTGGTTGCCCTTTGCGGCTGCGCGTCTCGTTAACGAAGCGCATCAGATTGGCCTTGAAGTCAGCTTCCGGCGTGTAGCTGGCTTTGGTCGGCACCTCATCGTTGTGGCCAAATTGAATGAAGACGTAGTCACCCTCGTGCAGCTCCTTCACAACGGGTTGCCAGCGGTTCTCGGCCAGAAAACTTTTAGTGCTGCGGCCGTTCTGCGCCCGGTTGTCTACGGTGACAGTGGCGTCAAAAAAAGCGGCAAATGGCATTCCCCAGCCCGTCTCAGGGTAGGCACTCACCTGCTTGATTGACATGGTGGAGTCACCAATCAGGTACACTTTAATTGTGCTTGGTGCAGCCGGCATAAAGGCCAACAGCCCGAAAAGGCTCAAGGCTACTATAGTAGTAAGAAAACGGAATAGCATGGGGTAGGCAGGAATATAAGCAAGCAAACCAGCGGTTTGAACAACCACTCGCAGCTAGCTGCTATCCACAAACCTACTCGGTGTATTTCCTGCCTGCTACACTTTTCTGCGCAATCGTTGCCGACAACGTTGCCAGTAGCCGCAAACCCTGCCAGATATAAAAAAGCCGGCCTTCTCCGAGGAGAAAGCCGGCTTTAGCTTAAGCGGAAAGGCCGCAGCTTAGGCAGCAGGAACCACGTCGCGGCGGCGCTCCTTAATACGAGCAGCTTTGCCCGAAAGGCCACGCAGGTAAAACAGACGTGCACGACGCACTTTACCGCGACGGATAACCTCGATTTTGTCGATGTTAGGCGAGAGCAGCGGGAAAATACGCTCCGTACCAATTTGGTTGGAAATCTTGCGAACAGTGAAAGTTTCGCCGTTGCTGCTAGGGTTGCGGCGCTGAAGAACCACGCCTTGGAACTGCTGAATGC
>CALMOO010000854.1 GCA_937871705.1 uncultured Hymenobacter sp. | reverse complement strand
GGGTACGCGCTTCCTGCGCCACATCGAGCGCAACTCGATGCTGCTCTTCATGATAAGCTGCGACAGTAAGGACATTGCCACCGAATACCAAGTACTGCTGGGCGAGTTGGAGCAATTCAACCCCGAGCTGCTGGATAAGAAGCGCCTGCTGGCCATTACCAAATCGGACATGCTCGACGAAGAGCTGGAGGCGGATATTCTGGCATCGCTACCCCCCCGTGTTCATCTCCAGCCTCACGAACAAGAATATTCAGCGGCTGAAGGACATGATTTGGGGCGCGCTACACGAGTAGCGCGGAGTGTGGACGTCAGGGCTACAATTCTGTGCCAAACTGACAGCCTTATCACCTTTGGCAAACTCCTTGCGCCCTAGCTCCTGCCTCATGGCCCAATCCAGTGAAAAACCCTTTCCGACGATTCTTTCCCGAAATGGCTGACGAAAACAACTTGCCGCAGGACGACAACCTGACGGCCAACCCTACCCCCGTGACCGGCGAAATGGCCGATGGCGAAGCTACTGCCGCCACTGACACCCAGGCCGCGCCTACCCCCCAGCCAGAAGTTAATCCGGCCGAAGCCGAATTGGCTGAGCTGAAAGACAAGTACTTGCGCCTGGCAGCGGAGTTTGAGAACTACAAGCGCCGTACTTCTAAGGAGCGCGTCGACTTGTTCAAAACGGCCAACCAGGAGCTGATGGTGGCGCTGTTGCCGGTGCTGGATGACTTTGACCGCGCCCGGCAGCACACGCAAGGCGTGGAGGATGCCGAAGCACTGCGCAACGCCCTGGATATTACGTATAATAAGCTCAGCAAGACCTTGCAGCAGAAAGGCTTGGCCTCGATGGATGTTAAGGGTGGCAACTTCGATGCGGAGCTGCACGAAGCCATCACACAAATTCCGGCGCCGAGCGACGATTTACGCGGCAAGATTGTTGAGGAGATAGAAAAAGGCTATTACTTAGGTGACAAGGTTATCCGCCACGCAAAAGTGGTGCTAGGACAGTAGATAGGAACTGAATAATAAAGGAACGTCATGCTGACGAAGGAAGCATCTTGCGTGAGGTAGTAATCAACTTATAAGAAATTACTGCTGCACGCAAGATGCTTCCTTCGTCAGCATGACGTTCATAGGCAAGCGATAACATTTTTTACAACAATGGCAACCAAGCGCGATTATTACGAAGTATTAGGGGTAGCAAAGAATGCGGAAGGCGACGTGATTAAGTCAGCTTACCGTAAGATGGCTATTAAATATCACCCGGATAAAAACCCTGACGACCCCTCGGCCGAGGACAAGTTTAAGGAGGCAGCCGAAGCCTACGAGGTGCTCAGCGACGCCGATAAGCGGGCGCGCTACGACCGGTTTGGCCACCAGGGGGTAGGCGGCGGCAGCGGCGCTGGGCCTAATATGGAGGATATATTCTCGCAGTTCGGCGATATTTTCGGCGGCGGTGGTGGCGGGTTTGAGGGCTTTTTTGGCGGGGCGCGCCAGGGCGGGCGCCGCGTGAAGAAAGGCTCGAATCTGCGCATCAAGCTGAAGCTTGACTTGGAGGAAATTGCCAACGGCGTCGAGAAGAAAATCAAGGTGAAGCGCTACGTGGCCTGCCAGCCATGCAGCGGCACCGGCGCCAAAAATGGCACTGAGCTCAAAACCTGCGCCACCTGCCAAGGCTCGGGCCAGACCAAAAAAGTAGTCAACACGATGCTCGGCCAGATGGTGAGCGCCAGCACCTGCCCTACCTGCCACGGCGAAGGCAAGACCATCTCGGCTACGTGCGACGTGTGCCAGGGTGAAGGCCGCCAGCTGCACGAAGAAGTTATTCCGATTAACATTCCGGCTGGCGTGGCCAATGACATGCAGCTGAGTATGAACGGCAAAGGCAACTACCCCGAGCGCGGCGGCGTGCCTGGCGACCTGCTCATTCAGATTGAGGAGGAGCCGCACGAATTCCTCAAGCGCGATGGCAACAACATCATGTTTGAGCAGTACATCTCGTTTGTTGATGCTGCTTTGGGCGCCAGCCTGGAAGTGCCGACCATCGAGGGCAAGGTAAAAATCAAGGTAGACCCCGGCACGCAGCCCGGCAAGATTTTACGGCTGCGTGGCAAGGGCATCAAGGACTTGAATGGCTACGGCCGCGGCGACCAGCTCATTCATCTGAACGTGTGGACGCCCAAGAACGTGAGCAACCAGGAGCGCGAGCTGCTGGAGAAGCTGCGCGACTCGGACAACTTCACGCCGCACCCCGGCAAGAACGAAAAAGGCTTTTTCGAGAAGGTAAAAGAATACTTCGCATAACCGCAGATTTAACGGATTAAACGGATTTCGCAGATACGCCCCTGCGGGGCTGACTATGCAATTACCTGTTAAGGTATAAGAAAGGCCGCCCATTTGGGCGGCCTTTTTTGTGGGGCTGCCAGCACTAGCCAGCCCCGCAGGGGCGTATCTGCGAAATCCGTTTAATCCGTTAAATCTGCGGTCTGTAATGATGAGCGACCTTCGGCGATTAACTTCCCGAAATCTCTACTTTGTATGAGCGCTGCCTCGTCTGCTGAATTTGTGGCTGCTTTGCACGACTACCAGCCGCTGGTGCGGCGGGTGTGCCGGCTCTACTGCCAGGATGCCGATGACCGGCAGGACTTGTTTCAGGAAATCGTGCTGCAGCTGTGGCGAGCCTGGCCGCGCTACGTGCCACAGCCTGATGCTAAACTCAGCACCTGGCTCTACCGCATTGCCCTAAACGTGGCCATTAGCAACCTGCGCCAGCGCACGCGCCGGCCGGCCGCCGTGGGGCTGGAAGGGGAGGAAGCCGCGTACCTGATGCAGCCGCTGGACAGTGGCGCGTATGAGCCCGAAGAAATGGCCGCCCTCTACCGCGCCATCGACCGACTTTCGGACGTGGACAAGGCCTTCGTGCTGCTATATCTGGAAGACCGGCCTTACGACGAGATGGCCGACATTCTGGGCATTACCCAGAACAATGTGCGTGTGAAAATGCACCGCGTGCAAGAGAAGCTGCGAAAGCAGCTGGTTCATACTTAAAGGGTTAAGCAATATAAGCTATGGAATTAGATGACTTGCGTCGCCAATGGCAGCAGCCCGAGCCGGCAGCTTCAGCAGCCCTCACGCCTGCTGAGCTGAGCACGCTGCTAACCCGCCAACGGGGAGGGGGGGTAGAGAAAATGCGCCGCAACGCACAGTGGGAAATGGCCTTGATGCTGGTGCTGGCGGTAGTTACGGGCGGTTTTCTACCCTATGTGCCGGAGCTAGGTTTGTTGCCTTACTTAACGCTACTGCTTGCCTTAGGGCTAATCTATTATTACTACCGGGTGCTGGGCGTGCTACACCAAATGAGGGAGACTGCTGACAGCGTGCGTAGCCACTTGGTGCAGCTTTGCGCCGGACTACGGCAGCTCCTACGCTTCAACTATCGCCTGACGCTGGCCATGGTGCCAGTTACTATGCTAACCACACTCGGGGTGCCGTTTATTCGAGAGATAATCCATATCCTCGAGCAGCTAGGGCACAATGAGCAGGTACGCTGGGGGCGGCTTTTGCTACTCATCGGCATAAGCCTCGTGGCTGGTGGGCTGATGCAGCTATTGGTGAAGCCGGTTACCCAATGGTACTTGCAGCGCCTTTATGGCCAGCACCTCGACCGCCTCGAAGGGCAGTTGCGCGAGCTGGAAGAGCCAGCAACAGCCCTACCCCCCCCGCCTGCTCAGACCTGAATTTTACCGCCTGGGACCGGCAATTTACCGTTTGGCGGTCGGCGGTGGCAGCTCAGCGCCGCAGGCTAGTACATTTACCTCGTCACTTTTCTATATTCTTTTTTCACCATGCCAAGCCCTACCCCCGGTTTCATTCTGGAAGCCCGCAACGTGCGCAAGGCCTACGCCCAGCACATCGCCCTCGACGACGTGAGCCTAGCCGTGCCCGAGCAAAGCATCTTTGGCCTGCTTGGGCCCAACGGCGCGGGCAAAACCTCGCTCATTCGCATTATTACCCAAATAACGGCGGCCGATTCGGGTGAAATCCGCTTTCGGGGCGACCGGCTGAACCCCAGCCACATCAGCCAGATTGGCTACCTGCCCGAAGAGCGCGGCTTGTACAAAAAGATGAAAGTGGGCGAGCAGCTCCTTTACCTGGCGCAGCTGCGCGGCCTGAGCCGCCCCGATGCCGTGCAGCGCATCAAGCAGTGGCTCGAGCGCTTCGAGCTGAAAGGCTGGGCCGATAAGGAGGTCGAAAACCTGAGCAAGGGCATGCAGCAGAAGGTGCAGTTTATTGCCACGGTGCTGCACGAGCCGCGGCTTATTATCCTGGACGAGCCTTTTTCAGGCTTCGACCCGATAAATGCCAACTTGCTGAAAGACGAGATACTACGGCTGCGGCAGGAAGGCGCCACCATCATCTTCTCGACGCACCGCATGGAGTCGGTGGAGGAGATGTGCGACAGCATTGCCCTCATCAACCGCGCGCACAAGGTGCTCGACGGCACGGTACGCGACATTCGTAATCAATTCAAAACCAATACGTACGAAGTAGAGGGGGTAGGGCGCCTGCTAGTGGCGCACCCCGATTTTGAGGTAATTGAGCAGAAGGAGCGCGAAAGCAACCACTTCTACGCCCGCATTCAGCTGCACGCCGGCACCACGCCCAACGACTTGCTGCGCTTTCTCATCGGGCAGGTGCAGGTGCAAGCCTTTCGGGAGCAGATTCCGAGCATCAACGAGATATTCATCCGGCGCGTGCGCGAAACCATGCCCGAGACGCTGCAGGAGGAAGTGGCTTAAAGAAATTGTCAGGCTGACGGAGGAAGCACCTTAGCACGGCGGCTTTCGTCAGAATTACTACACCATGCGGCGCAGGCGTGCTAAGGTCCTTCGCAGGCTCAGGATGACTATAACATAATGGCTTCTAAATTTTTACTCGTTGCCCAGCGCGAATACCTGACGCGGGTACGCAAGCGGGCGTTCATCATACTCACGGTGCTGGTGCCGCTGCTGGTGGTCGGCTTCGGGCTGTTTGTGGGCAAGATTGCGCAGTCGGATGAAACCACTGAAATCGTGGATGTGCGTGACGAGAGCGGGCTCAACATTGCCCGGCGCTTAGTATCGACGCCGCAGCTCCAGTTTTTGCCGGTGGGCGGCACGCTGGCCGAGGCCAAGCGCAGCTTTCAGCAGCAGCAGCACGCCGGGCTGCTCTACCTGCCCGTTGGCCTGAGCGAGAACGACCCGCAAGGCGTGCAGTTTTTTGGCAAAGGCAACATCAGCCTCGGCAAGGAAAGCCGCGTGAGCACGGCGCTCACCAACGCATTTGCCGAGCTGAAGATGCAGAAGTCGGGCCTGACCCAGGTGCAGCTCGACCAGCTGCGGGCCAAGGTGCCGCTCAACTCGGTGAGCGTGGATGAGACTGGTAAAGAGAAGGATAGCAACTCGGGCGTGACCACCGGCATCGCCTCCGTACTGGCCGTGCTCATTTACTTTTTCATCTTTCTCTACGGCGTGCAGATTATGCGGGGGGTAGGGGAAGAAAAGTCGAGCCGCATCATGGAAGTTATGCTCTCCTCGGTGAAGCCGTTCGACCTGATGATGGGCAAAATTGTGGGCGTAGCGGCGGTAGGCCTCACCCAGTTTCTGCTGTGGGGCGTGCTTTCGTGGGGCGCCAGCAGCATCGTGCTGCCGCTCGTGATGGGCCCGGATAAGCCAGCCAAAACCGAAGTAGCGGCCGCACCAGCCAGCGGGGGTAGCAGCGTGGGAACTAGCTCCACCACTGCTTCGCCCATCGCCGGCGCCGCCGCGGCTTCGGCCGAGCAAATGAACCCGGCCAAGCGGGCGGGCGTCGTAGGCAGCTTGTTTGATATGATAGGCAAGCTCAACATCCCCATCGGCACGATAGTCTTCGGCTTTATTGTGTATTTCTTGGGGGGCTACCTGCTTTATGGGGCCCTATTTGGGGCCGTGGGCGCCGCCGTCGACGACCAGACCGACACCCAGCAGTTCATGTTTCCCATCACCATGCCTTTGATTTTGAGTTACATCGTAGGCTTCTCCGTCATCCTGCGCAACCCCGACGGGCCGGTGGCCTTCTGGATGTCGATGATACCGTTTACCTCGCCCGTAGCCATGGTCATCCGGCTGCCGTTTGGCGTGCCGGCCTGGCAGCTGGCGTTGTCGATGTTCCTGCTCGTGCTAGGCTTTATCGGCACGGTGTGGGTGGCAGCCCGCATCTACCGGGTAGGTATTTTGATGTATGGTAAAAAGGTGACATATAAGGAATTGTCGAAATGGATGTTTTATAAGGGCTAGGGGCGAGGTTCCCGGCAGGTGCCGCAGAAGGTAAAAACAATAGAAGCCCCGTTGCGTGCGCAACGGGGCTTCTATTGTTTTTACGAAACGCGAAAGCCTAAAGCTTCACCAGCCGCTGGGTGCTCGTGAAGCCCGCGCTGCGCACCTGCACCAGGTACACGCCCTGCGGCAGCCCATCGAGCGAAGCGCCAGGCAGGGTGTGCGGGCCGGCCGCGGCCGCGGGCACCTCGGCCAGGGTGCGCACTAGCTGGCCCGTGAGGCTGTAGAGCGCCACCCGCACGGCGGAGGGCTGGGCTAAGGTGTAATTTATTGAGATAGCGCCAGCAGTGGGGTTTGGGTATAGCTGCAGGGCGGCCGGCGCGGCGGCTGGGGTAGTGGCCAGCGCACCTGCAGCTACCAGCTCCACATCGTCGAGGCTGCAATAGTTGCCGGCATTGGCCACCGAGCGCAGGCCGATTTCGCACTGCCCGTTCGTGACCACGATGCCGGGCACCTGCACTTGCGTCCAGTCGGCCACCACGGGCAGGGGTAGGGCCTGCTCGGGGGCGCCGCTGGCCTGGGCGTAGAGCTGGCAGGTGGTTTGGCCGCCGCCATTCCGAACCCAGGCGCGCAGGGTATAGGTGCCGTTGGGCAGGTTGGTGAGCGCCTGGTAGGTGCGCACCTGGTAGGCCGTGGCCTTGTAGTGCGTGAGGCGGAACTGCCCGCCGTGGCCGCCATACTCGGTGTAGTCGGCGTCGGCAGTAGAAGCGGTGCTCCAGCCCAGCGGCGTGGGGGTAGCAGCCGTGTACTCGAAGCCGGGGTTGTACACCAGCGGGGCGGGTGGCGGAGCCAGAAAGCCATCCAGCGCGGCCGTGGCGTGGCCATCGGCGCCCCAGGCGCCCAAGTTATAGTTCATCCAGTTGTACGCCTCGGGCTCCCAGTAGACTACGCCCAGGCCTTTGCTATTGGGCACTGCCTGGGTTTTGGCAATGAGGTCGAGCAGCATCTGCCGGGTCGCGATGGGCGTGTAGTTGGCCATGCCCACTTCCACCACCATCACTTCCTTGCCGGGGTAGCGCGCCACCAGGTCGTTCATGTTGGCCTGCGCCTGGGCAGTGAAGGTGGGCCAGGTCGACTCGTTGGGGTAGAGCGAGAGCCCCATCACATCCCAGCGGGCATTATTCGCTTGCAGGTTATCAAAAAAGTAGCGGAACGCGCCGTTGTCCTGGCCGTTGGCAAAGTGCACGATGACTTTGGTAGTAGGGCTCACCGCCTTCACGGCCGCGTAGCCCTGGTCGACGAGCTGCGCAAACGGCGCGAAGCCATTCACCGTGATGTGGCCTTCGGGCCAGAGCATGCCGTCGTTGGTTTCATTGCCCACCTGCACCCACTCGGGCGTGATGCCGTTGGTTTTCAAGAGGGTAAGCACCGCCGTGGTATGGTCGTACACGGCCTGCTTGAGCTGGGCCAAAGTGTAGCTCTGCCAGGCGGCGGGCTTGGTTTGCTTGCCAGGGTCGGCAAAATCATCGCTGTAGTGAAAGTCGATGAGCAGGCGCAGGCCCAACGCCTGGGCGCGTTGGGCTTTGGCCAGCACGTCGGCGGGGCCATTGTAGCCGTTCGCGGGGTTCACCCACACCCGCAGCCGGATGGTGTTGAGCGCGTAATCGGCTTGCAGAAGCTGAAACAGGTCTTGCTGCGCTCCGGCCCGGTTGTAGAACTTGTAGTTGGCGGCTTCCATCTCCGTTACCCAGCTCACATCGGCGCCTTTGGCAAAGGCGGGGGTAGGGGCTTGGGCTGCGGCTGGCAGCCAGCTGGCAAGTAGCAGCAGTGCAGTAAATAAACGAGTAGAAAAGGCCATAGAGGGTAGGTGGGGAAAGAAGCGTAGTAAAAGGTAAGCAGGCCAAAAAGAAGAAGCCATGAAGCCCGGCTAAGCCGCTACTGATTGCTGATAAACTATCGCGAAGGCACGCCGCGCGCTAGGAGCGCCCGAGCCAAGCCGTGCAAGTAGCGAGTAGCAGCTATTCCAGCGTCACCGACTCCACATCAACCCGCAGCTGCTCGGTCAGCCCAACCGGCCCATCGAGCACTACTTGCAGCACCTCTACATCGGCCAGCCGGAAAGCTGGGTGAGTAGCGGGGCTGAAGGTGAGGGGTAGGAAACTAGGGTAGGGCCTGGGGCTGAGCAGCATCGGCGCCGGCTGCAAGGCGCTCAGCGGCACGCGCACCGCACCCGGCGTGGCAGTCAGCGGCACGGTGGCGGCATAGGCGACGGCGTCCTTCGTAATAAGCACTACCCGCAGCTGGGTAGCCGCCGGCTGGTTGGTTTGGGCTTTAATAACCAGCTCTTTAAGATTAGCTAAGTCGGCTTGCCGGCCGGCCGTTTTAGCCCCCAGGTAGGCTCGCAGGCTGACGGCGGGGCCCACCACCGGCGCCGGCTGGCCCACCCGCGGCGGGGCCACCACCAAGCGTAGCGCCAGCGCGCCATCGGGCGCGGTGGGGTAGTCTATCCAGGCTTGTGGACCGAGGCCCTGCGCCTCCACCGAGCCACGGTCGGCCGAGGCCTGGAAGAGGGGTAGGGGCGCCGTAGCCAGCACCAGCGGCACTTCCCAGTGGGCCGCATCCACAAAGTCCCAGTCGGCGGGGCTGCCCGCCTGGCCGCCTGGGAACGTGAGGGCCTGGCCGGCTTTTTTAACTACTACCCAGTAGCGCAGCGCGCCGGGGTAAGTGAGCGCAGCGGGCACCGTAGCCGCCACGCTGGCGGCGCCGGTGCGCTGCATGGGCAAGGTGCGGGTGGGGCCGTAGAAGTGCCGCGCCACCAGCAGCACGCTGTCGGTGGGCCCGGCGCCAGCCACGGTGGCCACGATAGTGAGCGGCTGCCCGGCCGTGGCCTGGGCTACCGGCAAGTACCGCACCTGCGCGGGCAAAGCCGTAGGCGCCGGCGCCACAAATTCCCCGAGTTGCATGTCGCCGAGTTTCGACTGCGCCGTCCAGGGCTGGCTGCTCAGGCCGGCTTTGGTGAGCAGGTAGGCGCCGGGCCGCACTGTGAGGCGGCCACTGCTGGCCTGCGCCTGCTCAGTGTTGCCCGCGTTCAGGCCTTTAAGCGAAAAATTCGGTCCTAAATCGGGAAGCGTAATGGTCAGGGGCTGGTCGTTCCAGGCAATCTGCGTCACCACTTTCTTGAGCGAAGCCGTCTCGAACGGGTCGCGGATGGGCACCGCATCGGGCATAACCTCTAGCCGCCACGCGCCGGGCGCCACTTGGTCGAGAAAGTACGCGCCGCTGCCCCCGTACTGCACCACCCCCGACGACCCTACCCCCGCCACGTGGCGCAAGGCGGCCACTTTCACGGGCCGGGCCGCCGTAGTGGCCGAGTAGTAGAACTCGGCGGGTGCGTTCCACTCGCTCAGCTGCTGGCGGTAGCTCACGTGCGCCGCCCCAAATACCGTGTCGGCCGGGTAGCGCCCGAAGCTCTGGCCGCGCTTGGTTTCGTGAAATACCCGGCTGGCCACCAGCATACTAAGCGCCTTGGCCGGCGTGTACGCCAGGTTGAGGTAGTGCGTCTGATATTCAGTATTATAAGCGGCCAGCGCCAGCGGGTCGTAGGCAAACTGGGTGGCCCACTGGAAGCCCGCCTCGCGGAAGCTCTTGGCCATGAATGGGTACATAATCGGCTGCAATACGTCGGCCGACTCAAACTCGTACACCATCCTGGCGCGGCTCTCGAAGCGCTTATCACCGGTGTAAGGCAACGGATACTGGTCGACGTAGGGCAGAAAATTTCCCTGCAGCTCGTGCCCCGCCACCAGCCCCTCGGGGTACCACTGGAAGCTGTAGCCCTGCACATTAGCCGCTAGCAGCGCCTCGTGCACCGTGGGGCTTTCCGAGATGTTGTAGAAAATAGGCTTCTTGTAGCCTGTGGCCCGCATGGCCGCCACCATGCGGTTGGCAAAGCTC